>JAFGXZ010000112.1 GCA_016936335.1 Fidelibacterota bacterium | reverse complement strand
TTGCCTGAAACAGCGTAGCACCCACAATCTGAAATCCAGACAATGGCAACGCAATAATAAATATACGTACCGCACGGGTCCCCATTGCCAGCAGCTCGGGATCCGTCGAAAAAACCGATAACAATGCCCGCGGAAAAACAATCAGGATTACAGCACCTGTAATACTGACTCCCGTTGCCGCTTTAATGGACAACGTGAGAACTCGTTTAGCCTTATCAAACCGCCGTGCCCCATAGTTAAACCCGACAATTGGCTGCAATCCCTGGGCAATACCAAAAATCGGCATCGCCACAAACATCTGCATTCGGTTCATAATCCCAAACACCGCGATGGACAGATCTCCCCCGTACACAGTTAGGGTATGATTCATGACAACCACCATAACACTGCTCGATACCTGCCGGATAAACGACGCCGAACCAATGGCAAAACATTCAATGACAATCGTCTTTTTCAGGATAAAATCACGCAGATGGATTTTCAGGCTGCTTTTCCCGGATATAAAATAATACATCAAATATACGAACGAGGTTACCTGCGACAATACGGTTGCAATCGCGGCACCGCGCACGCCCATTTTTAATCCAAAGATAAAAATCGGATCCAGGATAATATTCATAATTGCCGAAACCAGCATGGCGGTCATGGCAATTTTAGCCCGTCCTTCAGACCGGATCACATTATTGCTTGTCATGGCAAAAGAAAAGAATACTGTTCCGTATAGAATCACCGAAGCATAATCACGGGCGTAAGGAAGAATACCCTGAGTTGCCCCAAATATTCTCAATAAATCATCAAGAAAATAATTACCCAGTGTGGCCGCGATAATGCTGAATGAAATAACCATCGTCATGACATTTCCAAAAGTCTTGTTGGCTTTTGGCCAATCACCCGCCCCCAGCGCCCGGGATATCATTGAAGCCCCACCGATACCCAGCATCATGGCGATCGCCATGACGACCATCTGGATCGGAAACACAATGGTAATTCCGGCAATCGCCAATGGTCCCACTCCGCGACCAATATAGATCGTATCCACCACATTATACAGCGACATGACAAACATGCCCACCATTGCCGGCGCGGATAGTCTTAACAATAATCGGCCAACTCTATCATCAGCCAGTACATGATTGTCAGTTTTCAATATTAATTCCTCTAATTGTAAACCGGCGGAAACCTACAAATAAATAGTTGCACCTGCAACTATTTAAGTAAAGAAAAGTATTATCGCCTATATAGTGATGTCTAACGACTGTTTATGCTGTCTTCTTCGCCGGAATCATAGCCCGGAAAATCAATGCGCCAATTGCACAAATCACCGCCGATAAAATAATCGGAATGACATAGGACTGGGTCACATCGAACAGCCAGCCACCCACCGAGGGACCGATGATACCGGCAAACCCGTAACTGAGAAATACATAGGGATAAACCGTACCCAGTTTATCGACACCATATAGCTGGGATACCTCGGTAGCAAACAGGACAAAATTGGCCCCAAATCCCAGGCCAACCAGAAAGGGGATAAACAGAAATGTAATGTTGGACTGTGAACCGGGCAGGATCAAAATAGTAAAAAGGGTCAGCAGCAGCAATGCCAGCAATACTGAATGGCGTCCACCGATTTTATCCGAGACATACCCCCAGAGGACCCGTCCAATCATATTCCCGATAGCCAGGAAGCTGATCGCTGTGGTAGCATAGGTTTCGGATACGCCGAAATTCAATCCAATGGGTTTTAAATTGCCGATAACCAACAGACCTGCAAAGGTTCCGGCAAACATTGCCAGAAATAACGCCCAGATCTTTGTATCCTGCATTAACTTAGTAAGTTGGTGATTTTTTTGGATTTCAGTAGAATTAACAGTCTCAGGAACAGAAAACAGCAGTGCCGACAGAAAAACCACGATACCGTAACTGATCCCGACAATCCGAAATATATGCAAGACAGCCACACCATCTGCCAGCATCATTTTCACAATCCAGGATAACAGGATAGCACCACCGCCAAAGCCGGCCACCGATATCCCGGTTATCAAACCTTTAGATTCAGGAAACCATTTGATGGGTGTTGCCAGCGACGTCACATAACCAAAGGCAATTCCGGCTCCGGAAAAGATACCGACACCGATCAGCATGAGACCAACCCGACCATCGGAAAAAGAAGCCATGAGATAACCCAGGGTGAACAAAATTGCTCCAATAATCGCCGCTATCCGGGGACCATAGCGCTTTTCAATGCGACCCGCCAGGATCATGACAACCGCAAATGACGCAATCGTAAAACCAAATATCAGCTGTGTATGCGCCGTCAGCAAAGCATGCTCGGTTTTTAATGGTGGGACAAAAATACTCCAGGCATATATACCGCCAGTGCACAACATAATAAGGAACGATGCTGCTGTAACCAGGTATTTCTTCATGTTAAATAATTCCTAAATTGGCCGTTTAATCCGCAATATTTTTAACAAAAACACGGCGTCGTTTATGCCGGCGCCGTTCGAAAAATTTCCATTGTGACTGGACTTTGGTATTTTTCTCCAATTCCGGATTCGATTCTGCACAGACGATTCCTTTTTCAAGAAAAACATGGCCCAGATGGTTCATGATAAGCGCTGGAATGCCGGCACCCTGCATCTCCGGTTTAACACCGATCAGATAAAAATCCACTACTTTGCAATATTTCATAGCCCGGTATAAATGCCACCAGCCAAAGGGGAACAGGCGACCTTTTGATTTCTGCAGCGCTTTTGATAATGACGGCATCGTAATTCCAAAAGCCACCAGTTTATTGTTTTCATCCGCCACCAGCGCAACATATTCATGGCTGATATAGCTGAAGTACTTTTTGACCACGTCATCGACCTGGCTGGCGCTGAGGGGTACAAAACCGTAGAGTACTTTGTAGGCTTCCTGAAAAAGATCAAATACCTCACGGGCATACTGCAGGATATCATTCCTGCTTTTTAATTCAACCATATGCAAATTTTGCTGGCGTGCGATTCGTTCGGCGTATTGATCGATTTGCGGTGGTATTTCTTTAGGCGTCCGGATCTGGTATTCAACCCAGTCAACCTCTTTTTGAAACCCCATTTTTTCCAGATGATTCGGATAATAAGAATAATTATAGAACGTTGCAATTGTTCCAAGTTCTTCGAAACCTTCAATCAGCATCCCGGCCTGATCGAGATCGTTAAAACCCAACGGCCCGTGTAACGTCTCGCATTTGCGCCTCTCTGCCCAATCCCGGACTGTAAGAAATAGCTCCTCCGAAACCTCCGGATCATCGATAAAGTCAATCCAGCCAAAACGCGCCTGCCGCTTGCCAATATAACTGTTATAACGATGATTGATGATCCCGGCGATTCTGCCAACAATCTTCCCGTCTTTATAAGCCAGCCATAGTTCTACATCGCAGGTTTCAAAGGCCGGGTTTTTTTGCCGGTCAAGTGTCTCCAGAATTCCCTTTCGAAGCGGGGGAACCCAGTACGGATTATTTCGATAAAGTTTGAAAGGAAAATCAACAAATTTCTTCAGATCTTTTTTCATCTGAACGGGACGTGTAATGACAGTCATTTCTACTCCAACCTTTCTTTGAACTTAATCGATCCCAATACATCGCGGATTAGCCCGGTAGGGAGATCATTTTTTCCCTTCGGTAGAACTGTTATAAAAACGGGTGGTCGGGTAAGCAAAGTCAATATCCTTGGACTTCCCAAATTCTTCGAGGATTTCTTCCCAGATC
>JAFGXZ010000111.1 GCA_016936335.1 Fidelibacterota bacterium | reverse complement strand
CACCGAACTGAGGATCCTGAATCCAGTGGTCCATAGGAATTTTCCCGGCGTTCACAATATAATTCATGACCAAAGGCGTTGATACTTGATCTAGCCGTTCTCGTATTTTTCGGGCATGAGGAGAAAAGCGTCGGTTATAACCAACCATAAGTTGTCTTTGAGATTTTTCATAGGTCGATTTCACCTCTATAAGTTCATCCTCGCTGATCGCCAGCGGTTTTTCGACAAATACGTGTTTGCCGGCATTTAACGCCCGAATGACCTGATGGCTGTGCATCTGATGCGGCGTTGTGATGAAAACGGTATTAATCTCTTTGTTTTCTAACATTTCATCGATATTCGATGACATATTTAAAATCTTATATTTTTTCGTCACAACCGCAAAATTAACTGTGTTGGATTCGACTAATGTATGCAGGATGCAATCCAATTTTGTAATATTCGGAAAAAGGACTGACTGGGCAAAGTTCCCAGCCCCGATAAAACCAATGGACACCTTCCCATCTTCATTTTTTTCAGATTTCTGAATTGTAATAGAACTCTTCTGAATTTGAGTGGTATCGTACTTTAGAATCACCGCTAAATACGGTTCGTTTGTCTCACCGTTAATGACCTTGTAGGCATCAAATACATTTTCAAAATCAAACCGGTGGCTGATTAACGAATCGACGTCCAATCGTCCCTGAGAAATCAGGTTTAAAATTGTTTCCATGTTGCGTTGTTCCGTCCAGCGAACATAGGGTAACGGATAATCCTGGCCGCCTGTTTCATAGCTAGGATCATAGCGTCCCGGGCCGTAGGACATTGACATGCGAAAATCCAATTCTTTTTTGTAATAAATATCGCGTGGAATATCTATCGGGATCATTCCGACCATAATTACCCGGCCTTTCATTCGCGAAATTGCACCAGCATCGGAAATAATTTGCTTTGATGAAGAAGACGCCGTAATGATCACTGCGTCAACTCCGATTCCCTTAGAGAAGGATTCAGCGCTGGCTATTGTGTCGGTACTATTTGCGACGACATCGGCTCCAAAAGATTTCGCTAATTTTAACTTATCAGAATCAATATCGAGCGCCAAAACATCACAACCGTTTGCCTTTAGCAGCTGAACCGTAATCAACCCAATCAATCCGGTACCAATAACCGCAATTTTTTCACCTATGGTAGGATTACATTGTCGCACTCCCTGAAGAGCTATCGAAGCTACGGTTGTAAATGCCGCTTGCTCATCAGTGACATTTTCTGGAATCCTCACCATCAAATTTTTCGGAACGACATTTATTTCCGCATGATTGGCAAATCCGGCACCGGCGCAGGCAACCCGATCACCAGATTGAATACCCTTGATGTTTCGCCCGGTTAATAATACATTCCCGGCACATGAATATCCCAGTGGAATTGGCACTTCGAGTTTTGTCAGCACTTTTTGAACAGTGGGAATTAATCCTTCTTTCTTTATCTTATTCAATACCTGTTTGACTAAATCCGGACGGGCTTTCGCCTTACCAATCATGGATTTCTTTGCAATATCAATCAACATCTTTTCGGTGCCGGCTGAAATCAGAGAATATGTAGTTTGAACCAGCACACCATTATCCCCACATGGTGGTATCGGTACATCTACGATTTCCATTTGGCCGGTTTTATAAGATTGGATTATTTGTTTCATTTAATTCACCTTTCAAAATTCTTTTAAAATCCTCAAGACGTCGCTCATAAGAAAAATTATTAACAATTCTATCTCTTGCACTTTTCCCAAACTCTAATATTTTCTGAGGGTTTGCAAGTAAACTGGTGATTGCAATAGAAATATTTTTTTCATCACAATTATTCAAAATAATTCCTGAATCACCTACAACATTTCTTACTTCACCAGTATCTGAACTGATAATGGCAGATCCACAACTCATTGCCTCGGCAATTGCTAAACCAAACCCCTCATATCTGCTTGGTTGTAAATAAATTGAGCATTCCTGTAACAATTTTACCTTATTTCTCTCATCAATTTCCCCAACAAACTCAACATAACGGTCAAGTTTCTGTTCTTTTATTAAGTCGATGACATCATTTTCGGCACCCCCCGAATGCCCTGCAATTATTAATTTGATATTAAGTCCTCTTTCAGAAATGATTCGTATCGAATTAACGATCTCGCGAATACACTTTCTATAGACATTTTCTTTTTCCATCCAACAAATTGTAAATAGTAAGTTTTTTATTCGTTTTGATGAGTATGAATATTTTTCAATATCCACAATATGCGGGGAGTATTCTAAATTATCAAGTTTCCAGCGTTCACGAATTAGTGAATGTTCTTTCTTGGATACTAGAATATTTTTCCATGCATGGGTGAGTGAGTATTTTATTAACATTCTTTGGAGAAACTTGCGATTATCATAATCACGATTATTTTTTTTATCACCGATATTAAATGTACCGGTAATTATCACTCTTTTCCGAAGTATTTTTCCAATAAATACAGGAATAAAAGCATATGTCCACCACCAAACAAATATAATGTCAGATTTCCAATCGATATCTCTCCACCGTGTAGCAATAATTACTTCATCTGCAATATCATGAAGTATATTAATATCTTGTTTATAGAATTCAACAACATCCAATGTTTTATTATCAACATTACAATAGAAGCAAGTTTTAGAAATATTATTTATTTTTTCCACCATTATCAGCTAAAGATAAGGTACTAAATACCAATTTTTTTTGATGATATTGTATTAATTACCTTTTTCCCCCAGTTAAAACTGAATTCTTTTTTCCTTTTAATTACTAAATTTTTAAACATATTAAGATTGCCTACCTGAATAATATATTTAATCTTATTTACGATATCATTTATTGATAAATTAAATAATAATTCATCATATACTAATATTTCTGGAATTCCTCCACGGCGAGATCCGAATACCGGCACCTCTAAATAAAGCGACT
>JAFGXZ010000110.1 GCA_016936335.1 Fidelibacterota bacterium | reverse complement strand
GACATAGGTTCCAAAGGCTTTACCCAGCATAACGACAACGTCCTCGGGAAAATCCTCTGCCACGATTCCCCGAATATCATACTCTCGAAAAATATACGGATTCATTTATTTCTCCTTTAAATTGTTATTTTCCCAAGAACTACCGGTCGCCTTGCCCCGGTAACATTCGGAACATTCCCCGGTATTTCCCAAATTGTTGCAGCGGCTAACAATGCAAACGCCAGGGATTCTTTGGCAACACCCGTAATACCATAATCATCGGATCGTTTCATCGGTACATCGGCAAATAGGGTTTTAAGATGGTTCATAATGACCGGGTTCTCGGCACCACCGCCGCTGACGATAATTTCGTCTATTGAATAGTTATTTGCAAAGAACTGTTGATAATTAATAAAAATTGATTCCGCAGTAAATCGAGTCACCGTTGTCGTCAAATCACCATAATCCGATGCATTCAGCGCAAATTTATAAATAATATCGTCAATAGTATTCCTGCCAAAAATTTCCCGACCCGTTGATTTTGGCATTGATGCCCCGATATAGGGATGTTCCAACAAATAATCAAGAATGTCCTGCCGGATCGATCCTGACCGAGCAATTTTCCCGTCCTGATCAAACGTCTGTTTCCCTTCGCTGAATAATTCTGCAGAAATATCGATCAATGAATTTCCAGGACCCGTATCCAACGCATAAATAGCGTCAATGGTTTTGGCATTAGCCGGAATAAACGTAAAATTGGCGATGCCGCCGATATTCAGAATCATCAGGTTTTTATGAAACGTTTTAAATAGCAGGTAATCCAGAAAAGGCACCAGTGGCGCACCCGACCCTCCGGCCGCCACATCTCTGACCCGGAAATCAGAAACAACCGGAATATTGAACGCCTCAGCCAGAACAGCCGGTTCTCCAATCTGCAAAGTTGAATGCCGATGTTCGTGCCACACGGTCTGACCATGACTGCCAATCAGATCGATTTCTTCAGCCGTAACTCCATGTTCATGAAAAAACCGTCTGATGAATTCCACATAGGTACTGGCAATAGTAAAATTCATCCGGCAGACTGTTTCGGTATTACCATCAGGTACTTGACGAAGTAATTTCTTAAATTCGGGATCATAACCGTAATCCGAGAATTTGATAAGTTTTATTGCTATTTCATCATTATTTTGGGAGATGTCCGCCAGGCAGATATCCAGACCGTCCATAGATGTCCCGGACATCAGTCCAAGGACTTTAAGTTTTGTTTTTTGATGTAGTTCCCAAATTGATGACATTGGAGACTAAGCTTAATTCGTTTATTTAGATGATTGACTACACAGATTCTTCAAAGGCGAAACGGATAAATCCGTTATGTTCTTTGATTAAATCCTGCGCTTTTTCAAAAGAAACGTTCAATTTCACCATAACAACAGCAATCTTGAGATGTTTATCGGCAGCCAGTAATGCCTGATAGGCATCATCATAGGAAAGGCCGGTTAATGTTGCGATTATCCGGGTTCCGCGGTCGACCAGTTTGGAGTTGATGGCCTGATGATCAATCATGTAATTTCCATACACTTTTCCCAATTTGATCATTGCGGTTGTAGTAATCATATTCAGTACCATTTTCGTGGCGGTACCGGCTTTCATGCGGGTCGAACCGGTGATCAATTCCGGTCCTACTAAAACCTCAATAAAAACATCCACAGCCTCGTCAATCCCCAGCCCTTTTCGGGGTGTGCATGTAAAAAAGACCGTCTTACAGCCAACGGATTTTGCATACTTCAGACCACCATGAACATAGGGCGTGGTTCCCCCGGTAGCAATACCCATCAGCACATCTTTGGGGGTCAGTCCAATCGCTTTACAATCCGCTTCACCACTGTCTTCGTAATCCTCGGCCCCTTCGACGGCTTCCCGCAATGCCCGCCAACCTCCGGCAATCATACCCTGAACCATATCCGGCGATGCAGAAAAAGTAGGGGGTATTTCACTGGCATCCAAAACACCCAGTCGTCCACTGGTACCAGCGCCAATATAACGTAAACGGCCACCATTTCGGAAAGCTTCCACCACAATGTCCGTCGCCTGTGCTATCTCCGGCACTACGGATTGTACAGCCTTGTGTATCGTGGCATCTTCGTCATTGATCAGATAAATGATCTCTTCGGTTGACATGGCGTCAATTCGCTCACTTTTAGGATTGATTTTTTCCGTCAGGATATCGCTGCGATTAATTATTTTGACCATCTGTTATTTGTTCCAATTGCTTAAATTGAATTATCTGATTTCGGTAAATCCTGTGTGAATAAACACACTATAAAATAGATAAATCCAGCGGTTTATAAAAGAAGGATATCCAGATTTTTCCGGAAATCTTAACTAATTAATTCCAAACTTCGGATCGGATCACTTTATATAGGAATCCAGCCAGTCAAAGATGGTTTGATGCCAGAAACGACTATTCTGGGGTTTGCTAACAAAATGAGTCTCATCAGGAAATATTACTAGTTTTGCCGGAATGCCCTTGCGTCGTAACGCTGTAAAGGGCATCAATCCTTCCGTGTAGCTCAGACGGTAGTCATGCTCACCATGAATAATAAGCATCGGAGTTTTGAAATTATTAACATAATTATGAGGCGACCATTTCTGGTAATATTGCTCATCCTCCCAATAAGGACCATTGAATTCCCATTCCGGGAACCATAACTCTTCGGTTGTCAGAAAATTTGTATAGAGATTAAAGGTTCCATCGTGATTTACAAGAGTCTTGAACGGAACTTTAAAAGCATCCATGTGACCTTCGATCCAGTTCATCATATAGCCGCCGTAGGATGCACCGGCTGCCGCAAGCCGGTTTTTATCAATAAAGTTGAATTTTGTTAGCACGGCGGTCTGTCCGGCGATCAAATCTTCAAATACTTTACCGCCCCAATCCCTGGAAATACCGTCGGTAAATTTCTGACCGTAGCCGGTACTGCCCCTGGGATTGATCATCACCATGACATAACCCCGGGCTGCCCACATCTGGATATTCCAGCGATAATGCCAATCATCCTGCCAGGCGCCCTGGGGACCGCCATGCACAAAAAATACTGCCGGGTACTGTTTTGCCGGATCAAACAGAGGTGGTCTGACAATAAAGCCATGGACATCATCATTATTGGCCCCCTTGAACCAGAATTCCTCCATATCGTTCATATCAACATTCGCCAACAATTCCGTATTAAAATTAGTCAATTGATGAGAAACACCATCTTCTGTCGAACCAATAAATAGCTCATAAGGTTTGGTTGTCCGTTCATGTAAATAAGCAAAATATTTTCCATCGGCACTGGTGCTGATATAGCGATTATTACCCTCCGCTACCAGATCGGATAACTGACAGGATTTTATATCCAGTCTCTTAATTTTAAAACGGGCTTTTTCATCGACCCTTAACAGGAGTGACTTGCTGTTTGGTAGCCAGCGATAGGAATCGATACGGATGTCTTTATCGACAGTAAGGTTGGAAAATTTCCCTTTTTTCATATCTTTAATGATCAGGTCCGGCTTGTCCGCTTCAAAACCAGCCCGCTTCATTGATAAAAAAGAGAGATAACGGCCATCGGGCGAAAACTGAGGATCACTGTCGTTGCCGGAAAAATCACGATCTTTGCAATTATCTGAAAGTAATTCAAGATCACCGCCATTAACCGGAACCATCCAGACGTCATTATCAGTACTTGCTGCCACCATTTTATCGTGATTACTGGTGAATACCAGGAATTTTGAGTCCGGTGAAAACGAAAAGCCACTGGAAAGAGCTATCGGTGGTACATCATAATCACCGGGAGTAACGTCCGTGAACTCCCCGCTGTTAACATTCAAAATAAACAGATGAGAACGCTTATGGTCCCACCAGGTATCCCAATGTCGGTAGAGTAAATCGTCATACACTCGCGCTTTGACCGCGTTATTTTCCGCAACCTTATCCCTCTGTTCGATACAGGCCTGGTCTGCGCAGTCGGGATAAACACGCGAGGCAAAGGCAATTAATTGTCCATCCGGTGACCAGACAAATTCTTCAACCCCGGAATAATGATTTGTCAATTGTGTCGGCGTTTCATCTTCCACTGCTTGAATCCATATCTGACTGCCTGAAATAAATGCCAATTGACCATCCGGTGACCAGCGTGGCGACGATGCGGATTTTTCACCGTTTGTCAAATGGCGCAAGTTCTTTCCCTCACTGGTAACTATATATATATCGGTGTGGCTATTGTTTTTCGCCTCGTTCATGGTCTGAACCGCAAAAGTAACCAACTGTCCATCCGGTGATATCTGTGGATCACTCAGGCGTTTGCAAGCGACTAAATCATCAAATGTCAGCGCCCGTTTCTCGGCTGCATACCCCATCATCACTCCCATTATCAGGCAACCCAATAGTATTGTTGTTTTCTTTAACATGCTCTCAACTCCTCTAATATTATGCATCAGTGGATTGACTTTGCCGGATGATATCGCTGTAGATTTTTGTTCCGTTTTTCAGCGACCGTTTTTGTGTATGGTAATCCACATGATACAGACCAAAGCGCTTTTCAAAGCCTTCCGCCCACTCAAAATTATCCATCAGCGACCAGTAATAATAACCCTGAACATCAATTTTATCCAGCAACGCTTCATGCATGGCGTCAATATGTTGTAAAATGAATCGCTCGCGAAGTTGATCGTCCTGCGTAGCAATCCCGTTTTCCGTTATATAAATCGGTACGCCAAAGGGTTGAACCATTCGCAGTGCCCGATAGAGTCCGGCGGGATAAACCGCCCAGTCCATATCGGTTTTAGGCAATTTCTTTCTTGGGTAAATCCGTATATTCAAATTGGATTTCAGATCGGGTTTTGTGAGAAATTGGGTGTAATAATTGACACCAATCCAGTCTAACGTATCGGACAGACCGGGAAATTCCTTTACAAATCGTACTGCATTAAACATCTTGAATTTAAAACGATCGGTATGAAATGCATTCAGAACGGCGCCATTATATAGTTTATCGATTGTCAATGTAGTCAGCCAGTCAGGCAGCCACCATTTGCGGGCCGGATCAAAAACAGTGATGTTTTTCACAATGCCAACCCGGCAGGGAACACCATCACCATCGGCGTCCTGCAGCACTGTCTTATGCAGGATATGATAAGCCCGCTGGTGGGCTTCCAATAGATTCGCCAGTACTCTGGCAGCAATGCAGAGATCCTTTTTTCCCGGTGGCCAGATACCACGCACCCAACCCATCATAGCGAACACAACAGGTTCATTGAAGGTCGCCCATAAATCAACAAAGGGATCAAGTGTTTCGGCAATCCGCTGAGTAAAGTCAGCAAAATATTTAACCGAATCAGGGTGTTCAAATCCGCCCCGAACCGCCAGCCATTGCGGCAATGTAAAATGGTGTAGGGTTACATTGGGTACAATGTTCATCTCCCTCATCGCGGCACACATCTCAATATAATGATCGGCTGTCCCCTGATTCCATGTGCCCGGCTGAGGAAGCAACTTACTCCATTCCACCGAAAAGCGATAGGAATTGCAGCCGAGCGCTTTCAGTAGCTGAAGGTCACTCTGATATCGATCCCAGTGATTGGAAGCTCGACCGGATCTATCGCTATTTTTTATGCGGGGATTGGCATCATTATCATAGGATTTTTCCCAGGCAAACCAGTCATTATTCGTACAATCACCTTCCACCTGATGCGCCGATGTAGCCGCTCCCCAGAGAAAACCTTTGGGAAAACAATGCTGATCAATAGTGATACGATGGTTTTTCCATTTCACATCATGATGCATGAAATTCAGCCAGATCGTCAGCAGAATACAGAAAAACAGCAGTGAAATTAGAAAATTTATCATCATTAAATTTGTTGAACTACCCCAATCACATCTTTCAAATCATGGGGTTGAAACTATCAAAGTTTCTTATAAAGGGCAAGGAAAAGTAACGAATAAATGGCAATTATCACGCTGAAAACAATTGTATCTAAAAACTCGAAATTAATTATATTATGGTTGATACTTTTTTGCTTATGAATACAATTTTAAGATTTCAAAAATTTTACACATGCATTATCCTGTTTGGTTTATTGATCCGCTGTCCGATCAAAAATGATTCCGATGATACAATCCGGTTAATGTCCTTCAATATTCGCTTAAATACACCATCCGACAGCCTGAATGCCTGGCCCTATCGTAAGACAATGGTCGCCAGTTTGATCCGATTTCATAAAGTCGATATTTTGGGTGTTCAGGAAGCCCTCTGGGACCAGATGCAGGATCTGGAGAATTTATTGCCGGAATATGCCTGGGTCGGGATCGGTCGGGATGACGGTAATAGAGCCGGTGAATTCATGGCAATTTTTTATTTGAAGGAGCGTTTCAAAGTGATTAAAAGTTCGAACTTTTGGTTATCAGAAAATCCGGAAATTCCCGGGAAGGGTTGGGATGCTGCGTGCAACCGAATTGTTACCTGGTGTAAATTCAAGGACCAAAAAACCGGTAAAATCTTTTTCCACTTCAATACCCATTTTGATCACCTGGGAGATACCGCCAGGGTTAAAAGCGCTGAACTCCTGATCAGGCAAATTGATGCCATTGCCGGCAGTAAACCTGTTTTAGTGACCGGTGATTTTAATTCAACACCAGAATCGAAAACCTATTCGATTCTGACCAACAGATTGGGTAAATCTCAGAATTTGAGATTGACCGATACCAAAAAAGTTACCCGATTTCCCCATCACGGCTCGAACGGGACATTTACATGGTTCGATCTAAACAAGCTGACAAATGATCAAGCAATTGACCATATATTTATAAAAAACGGGGTAACGGTGCTTTATCATGGCACCCTGACGGATACCTTCGATGGGCGCTTCCCTTCTGATCATTTTCCGGTTTTGACAGAAATAATCCTCAATTAACAGACAAGGAGACAATCATGAAGCTTCAAACAATTGGTAAAAGTGATCTCCAATCTTCCCGGTTGGTCTATGGTTGCATGCGGATTGTCGGCGATAATTCAAATGAAAGCCGCCAAAAAGGCAAAGCCGCCATTCGCACTGCTTTTGAATCTGGTTTTACACATTTTGACCATGCCGATATTTACGGTGGCGGGAAATGTGAAGAGCTCTTCGCTGAAGTGTTGCACGAAATCCCCGATATGCGCGAAAAAATCATCATCACCAGTAAATGTGGTATTATCGGCAAAGGTAATCCGGAGCCGGATTTCCCGGCGCGGTACGACTTTTCAGAAAAACATATTCTAGACAGTGTTGATGGAATTCTTCGTCGCTTGAAGACTGACTATATTGATATCCTGTTACTGCACCGGCCGGATTACCTGTTTCAGGCTGAAGAGGTAGCGCGTACCTTTGAAACATTGCAGAGAGCGGGTAAGGTCAGACATTTCGGTGTCAGTAATTTTCGGCCATCACAACTGAACTTATTACAAAAATATTGCTCGATGCCATTGATCAGCAATCAGGTTGAAATCAATATTCACAATATTACTACCCTGCTGGATGGAACTCTCGATCAGTGTCAGGAAAAAAATATCTCACCGCAGGCATGGTGTCCATTGGGTGGAGTCGTGTACCCGGCCTGGGGTAATACCTTTACTTCGGAAACTGAAAAACGTATTCAAATAGAATTTGAACGACAGGCTGAAAAATACAACACCGCAAACTGGATTGTCATGCTGGCCTGGCTGCTGAGACACCCGGCTCAAATTTTTCCGATCATAGGCACTACAAATTCTTCGCGAATCAGAGCATCTCTACACGCTCTGGAAATCGATTACAGCCGGGAGGACTGGTACCGTTTACTGGAAGCCCGGAATGGCTATGCAGTACCCTAAATCGCGTATTATCAAAAAATTAGATTAAAAAAGGATCTATAATGAATCATGAAATCAGCATTCGGAAAGCAATTCTAAAGGATGCGAAAATTATTGCCAAATTCAACCGTGCCATGGCGCAGGAAACTGAAGGAAAACGTCTCAAAGAGACAACTATCAATGCCGGTGTCGAAAACCTATTTAAACATCCTGAATACGGTTTTTACATCGTGGCCGAAACGGAAAATCGCGTCGTCAGCTGCCTGTTGATCACCTACGAATGGAGTGACTGGCGCAACGGCCTGATCTGGTGGATTCAAAGTGTTTATACTCATCCTGAATTCCGCCGGCGTGGAATTTATCGCCAGATGTATACCTATATTAAAACCATGGCATTATCTGCAAAAAACATCTGCGGAATCCGGCTTTACGTGGAAAAAGAAAACACGACGGCGCAAAGCACCTATAAAAACCTTGGTATGAAAGAAACGGTCTACAACATGTATGAAGAAATGCTCTGCTGAACCGGAAAACACCTTTTTCCGAAATTTGAATAGACCTTTTTCCTTTCACGACTTAAATTTCGGCAATGTAACTGCTAAAACCTGAACGGAGGTATTCATTTGTCAATTCACGAAAACCGTACTGTAAACTGTCCGAAATGTCAGCAAAAACAGACTGTCATGGTCTGGAGTTCCATCAATGCAACCCTTAATCCGGAAGGGCGTAACAAGTTATTCGAGGGACAAATCAATCATTTTAAATGCGTGAAATGTGAATATGAATCGCTCATTCCGATCCCCTTACTTTATCACGACCCGGAACGCAAAATCGCCGCTCACTATTTCCCGCCGGAATCCATGCAAAAGGCGGAATTCCTGGATCAGTTTGACCTGGACGGGAAGTTTGTCGTTACCGGCGAAGTGGATTTCGATGTACCCGACCATCTTCTGGATGTTCATGTAGTATTTAATATGAATGAGCTGGTCAGTTATGTCATTTTTCGGGAAATGCTGATCGAATTTCACCAGCAAAATCCTTCCTCTCCCGATCTTAGTCTGAATTGAGAAATATAGGATAATACAGATGACCGATACCAAAATGATCGAAATTGTTGCCCGGGAACTGCAATTAAACCAGCACCAGGTCGCCAACACCATTCAACTTCTGGATGAGGATAATACTGTCCCTTTCATCGCCCGTTACCGGAAGGAGCGCACCGGTGAACTGAACGAAGACCATATTCGCAACATCCAGCAGCGCTTTACTTACCTCAGGACACTGGAAAAAAGGAAAGAGACTATCCTGAAAAGCATCGAGGAACAGGGTAAACTGACACCGGAATTAAATAATAAAATCGAATCAATGGTAAAACTTCAGGATCTGGAGGATATCTATCTGCCTTATAAACCCAAAAAGCGGACGCGGGCAACGATTGCCAAAGAAAAGGGTCTGCAGGCACTGGCGGATTTGATACTATTGCAACAGACTACCGTAGGGACTCCGGAAGATTATGCGAAACAATTCGTTAATCCCGAAAAAGAGGTTAATTCCGT
>JAFGXZ010000009.1 GCA_016936335.1 Fidelibacterota bacterium | reverse complement strand
TATCGTCAGGTAATAGTCAGTGGAATATATATTGCGTATATCGAGGTAACTCAAGATCCGGAAGATCCTGCATATACATATAAAAAGGGTGATTCTATCTATAAAAAATTCATCGTAATACGATAAACTCTGAAAGGTTGAATATGATACCAGAGCACCATTCTGAAACTAAATTTATGATTAGTCACTACCGATTGTTTCTGATCATATTATTACTCTTCAGCGCTGCGAAAGGGGAGGAGAAGTTAGCCCAGACAGGATTTCAGTTTTTAAGTGTGGCGACGGATGCCCGGGCCGGCGCCCTGGGTGATGCGATGACGTCTCTGGAACTCGGAGCCGCATCCCTATACTTTAATCCGGCCGGCATGGCGCGCATGGATGGACGTTTTGAGTTGCTGGCCAATCAGAATCAATGGATTGCGGATATTACGTACAATTCCTACGCCGTATCCTTTAATCCTTCGGGTGGTCGTTATGGCGTTTTCGGTTTAAGTTTTGTGTCGGTGGATTATGGTGATGTTGAAGGGACCATGGTCTGGGCGAATGAGCGGGGCTATATTGATACAGAGATCATGCATCCGAGCGCATTCAGCGCGGGACTTGGGTATGCGAAGAGTTTGACGGATAAATTTTCGGTAGGCGGTCAGATCAAATATGCAGGGCAGCAGTTGGGCAAGAGCATGACGACCTTTGGCGACGACAGCCTGATTGTGAAGAAGAATCTGGCATTTGCGACGGCAGTTGACTTTGGGACATTGTATCGGACGGGCTTTAAGAGTCTGGTATTTGGGATGACGGTTCGGAATTTTTCCAACGAGATCAAGTTTGAGAAGGAGGCATTTCAGTTGCCATTGACGTTTCGCCTGGGATTATCGATGGATTTGATGGATTTTATGCCGAAGGTATCGGGTCACAGTCTGCTGTTAAGTGTTGATGCGTCCCATCCGCGTTCCTATCCGGAGCAGTTGATGGTAGGATTGCAGTACGGTTTGCAGGAGACGCTGTTTTTACGTTTGGGATATGAGGGCAATCATGATGAAAACGATATCAGTTTTGGGTTTGGATTATCGCGATTTGGTTTGAGTTTTGACTATGCCTATACTCCCTATGGAGTTTTTGATAATGTTCAACGTATGACACTGCGATTTACGTTGTAAAAGGGTAATTGATTTTGATAATTAAAATTCATAAGATATTTAAGGAGACAATGTGATGAGAAAACCGTTAATAATATTCGTGCTTGTAGCATTATTAATTGGCATAGCTTGTGATACGGAAGAACCTGATAGTATTTTTAATCCGAATGCAACTGCTGATCCTGATCCGGTAATTACAAGCATAACGCCTCCAGATTCCGCATATGGTGGAGCCGACGAAAGGTTTACGGTCACGATTGTCGGTGATTACTTCGGTGATAACCCAAACGAAGTACAGGTAAATTTTGGTAGTAAATTGGCTGAAATTGTATCACATTCAGCGACTCAGATGGTGGTGACACCGCCGGCAAACTTCGGCGATTCATTGCGGATCATGGTCTCCAAATTCGGCAGCAATGCCAGCTGGGAATTCGGGACCTATGAACAGAGCGCCGGTGTTTTTCATCCCTATAAGTTGCTGAATCCTGTGCAAAAAATTAATGGATTTGACGCCTATACATTTCCCCAGTCTATCTGTACCGATAGTGACGGTAATGTCTTTGTAACCCATGATAAGGTCGTTGAAAAACTCAGCCCGGATGGTACCATTACCACTGTTGGAGAACTGAGAGGTAAAACCACCACCCGATTAAATGTCGGGCCTGATGGCGCATTGTATTATGTCTACTCAACCAATATTATGAAAGTTGACACGAGTACATTTACTACTCACACATATAAGAAGTTAAATGCAAATGCGTTAGATATGGATTTCGATCGGAATGATAATCTGTATGCCATCGATAATAATTCCATCTATGCCGTCGATAAAACCACTCTGGATCCCACGGTGCTGCTAAGCTATAATGATGAATCTCCGGATACAAATTTGTTCTGCATTCGGGTGTACGATGATGATTTGTACATCGCCGGAACCATTCTCGATTCCACCGGGTTATCCAATTACATCTGGAAAATGGCCTTGGATGTCAATGCCGGCACCGTTTCCGGAAACCTGGAAGAAGTAATTGACTGGTCAACGACGAATTATTCTGATTTGACTCTGACAAATTTTACCTTTGACGTCGATGGTCAGATGCTGGTTGGTACAAAAAATTATGCCTTACTGGCAATCACCCCGAATTCCGGCGATTACGCCAGTGGCACTGTGAAGCAAGTGTATCGGAATATCATTGGAACTGAATATATCCATCGGATTTACTGGGGACCTGATAATTATTTGTATATCAGCACCTTTAATGCCAGCAACACTGAAAACACAAAATTATTGAAAGTGAATATGTTCGGAACGGGTGCGCCCTATTACGGACGTGATTAAATAAAACAGAACCCCGATCTGTTCAGTCGGGGGGAAAAATCAAAAAGGAGGAACACATGAAAAAGTTGTTAGTAGTTCTGTTCATCTTGGCCTTTGCAGTTATGACTCAGGCCGGATGGCACCATGCGGAGACTGTGTTTAACTTTGCTAACGATGATTCAACACTCGTTGGAGGAGTTGGCACTATTTCCGGTACACGGTGGAAAAGCACAGATCCCCACGGCGTCGTTATTGATGCTGATGGAAAATTCTGGGTAGCCATGCATAGTGGTTATGGTCC
>JAFGXZ010000109.1 GCA_016936335.1 Fidelibacterota bacterium | reverse complement strand
TCACCATAAAAACCTTTACCACCGAAATTTGGCAGAAGCGCCGGATGAATATTAATAATTGCATATCGATAACGTTCAACAATCGGGGCAGGAATCAGTTTTAAATATCCGGCTAAAAGAATCATTTCCGTTTGATAGGAGCTCAGTAATTTCAATAAAAAATCGACGTAATCTTCCGCTGCTGAAAACTGTTTCCGGTTCACCCAATGTGTCGGAATGTGGTTTTCCTGAGCAATTTCGAATACCGGCGGCTGAGCGTGATCACTGATAACACACACCACTTCACCGGCAATTCGTCCTTGGTTAATTTGTTCCAGAACTGCGAAAAAATCCGAACCTCTC
Source organism: Fidelibacterota bacterium (assembly GCA_016936335.1). GTDB lineage: Bacteria > Fidelibacterota > UBA2242 > UBA2242 > UBA2242 > B118-G9. The sequence goes on along the minus strand of JAFGXZ010000109.1, from coordinate 3,141 downwards.
CCGGAAGCAAATACGGCAATTTTTTTCAATACTGTGGTACCCAATCAAATCTAAAAAAGCGTTTAAATTTATTCAAATCCTTCGGTAAAAACAATCATGTATATTGTAAAAGGATAATAGCAGTTTTATTTGCATTCCGGACAATAATTCCGAATGTCCTGTAACAATTCTTCCAATTGATCGGTATCTTCAAAAATATTGAAATTATCGGTTTCAACAATTTTAACCGGAGCCTGCCCCTGAATCCGTTTGATCCAGCGTTCATAGGAAATATTCAAGCGGTAGATATATTCCGGCGAAATATTGGATTCAAAACCTCTCGACCGTTTTTTTATCCGGGTCAACAGGGTATCCACACTGGCACGAAGATACAGGATCAAGTCCGGCTTCTTCAGATAGGATGTCATAATGTCAAACAGCGCACAGTAATTATCCCAATCCCGTTTTGACATATCGCCCATCTCGTGCAGGTTCCGGGCAAAGATCTCCACATCTTCATAAATCGTACGGTCCTGAATAGATGAAAAACCACTCTCCGTCATCAATTTATGGGTACGGAACCGATGCGACAGAAAATAGATTTGTAAATTGAAACTCCACCGCTTCATGTCCTCGTAAAAATCTTCCAAATAGGGATTATCAATCACCGATTCATAAAACGGCCGCCAGCCGAACCGGTCGGCAATTATATCGGTCATCGTGGTTTTTCCAACTCCAATATTTCCTGCAATCCCAATGAAATAGGTCGGTTTATCCACCAATCAATTCTCCCTGAACTTCCGCAATACCGATATCGGTAATTCGTATTATCCTTATATTGTTAACGATCTGATTATCGGATTTGACATTGACTGTAATATAATTATCAGAAAGTCCCCGGTAAAGCCCCAATTTCGATTTCTTTTCAATTAATACAGATAAATCTGCCCCATTGAATTGACGCAGAAAATGATTGCGCTTTCGGTCGCTTAACAATCGCAGCGCTTCGGAGCGTTCTTTTTTTATTTGAATGGGAACCGAATCATTCAAACCCACTGCCGCCGTACCCGGTCTGGCTGAATATCGAAAGACGTGAAAATATGCCAGCGGTAACTGTTCAAGCAGAGACATCATTTCATTGAAATGTTTCTCTGATTCACCGGGAAAACCGACCAACACATCTGTGCCGATACAAACACCGGGGATATTTTGGAACAGATTATTGACCAGATCAAAAAAAAGTTCGGCTTTGTACCGGCGGCGCATCCAGCCCAAAACCTCATTCGATCCATGTTGCAGGGGAATGTGAAAATGGCGGCAAAGCCGTGGTTCACTTCGCATTAATTCAATCAACCGATCCGTCAGCAAATCGGGTTCGATGGAACTGATTCGCAACCGTTCAATATCACTTTTTGAAAGAATTGCCGACACCAAATCACTGAAATCTTGTTCGCTATCACGATAGGTTCCAATATTAATCCCGCTTAGGACAATTTCTTTAAAACCCTGTTCTCTCAGCATCACCGCCTCATCCACGCATGACTGAAGATTGCGGCTACGGGTCGAGCCACGCAATAGTGGAATAATGCAATAAGCACAACGGTAGTCACACCCTTCCTGAACCTTCATGTGAGCCCTGGTTCGTGAACCTTTGGAAATCAATCCGAGCGGCGGAAATGTATCTCCGCCAACAATTCTGGCCACATGAATCTCTTTTTGTCCTTTTTCCAGAATATCCAGCAAGTCTTGTATCCGGTATTTTTCGGAATTCCCCAAGATAAGATTAACACCTTTTAAATCGGCCACGACTTCCGGTGACAATTGTGCATAGCAGCCAATAACAGCAATTTTCCCATGGGGTGAAATCCGCCGGGCTACCGCTATCGCACCACGGGTCTTGGCTTCGGCCTGCTGAGTTACAGCACAGGAATTGATAATGGTCAAATCCGCAGCTGTTTTATCACCAACAATCTGATATCCAGCCATATGCAGTCCATATTGAATCGAATCGGATTCCGCATGGTTGAGCCGACATCCCAGGGTACGGAAATTGATTGTTTTTATCACAGTTATCGGATTTCTACGATACTTTGGTCACCAATAATAAACCGGTTGGTAAAAGGTTTTAATTTCGCTTCGGTAATTTTAACACCTTTTCCCAAAAGGCTGGCTTCGATTCTGATTTTCTGGTCCGTAATTTCACAATCTTCAGATACGATACTGTACTCAATTTCAGAATCCTTGATTGTACAATTTCGCTCAATCGATGTATAGGGACCAATATAGGCATTTATAATCTTCGTACCGGCGCCAATAATTACCGGGCCCCGGATATTACTGTTTTGAATTTCACACCCTTTTTCGATGATTACACGGCCAGATATTTGGCTATTTTTATCAGCATGTCCGATAATTTTTGTGCTTATATTATCAAGAACCAGACGGTTGGCTTCCAGCAGGTCATTCGGCTTTCCGGTGTCTTTCCACCAGCCAGTAATTTCCGAATACGTGATCGTCAAGCCTTTATCGATCAAATACTGGTGGGCATCGGATATCTCAAGCTCGCCCCGGGCGCTGGGCTTAATACTGTTCACCGCTTTAAAAATGGAACTGTCATAAATATAAATACCTGTAACAGCGTAATCGCTCCGCGGCTTTTTCGGTTTTTCATCGATACGGATTATCCGGTTGTCTTTGATTTCAGGCACGCCAAAACGTTCCGGATCAGGAACTTTTGCCAGGACCAGGTGGCAGTTGGATTTATTGGAATTGAATTCGTTGATAAAGCGCTTTATACCGCCGACAATGATGTTGTCACCCAAATAAAAGACGAACGGTTCAGTGCCTAAAAAGGGTTCTGCGATGCGGACACAATCGGCCAGTCCTGATGGACTCTCCTGGGGAATATAGGTAATCGAAAGCCCCATCCGCCGCCCGTCACCATACACCCGACTGACTTCGGAACTGTCTTTATTGGTGATAATTCCCACCTGTCGAATACCGGCCTCTTTGACATATTCCAGAGCGTAGTTTAAAATCGGTTTATTGGCAATCGGGATCAGATGTTTATTCTGAGTATGGGTAATCGGCCTGAGTCGGGTGCCGTGCCCACCGGCAGTGATTAATGCTTTCATTCTTTACTCCTAATTAAAAGTACACGTT
>JAFGXZ010000108.1 GCA_016936335.1 Fidelibacterota bacterium | reverse complement strand
GGACAATCCACCACCCTTACTGGACTGCATTAAAATAGTCAATGTCAGTAACAATGATACCAAAACATGAAGGATTATTAAAAATGTATACACTACTTCTCCTGTTTTTCTAAATAATTTTCTATTGATTGAATGATTAAAACAAAGGGTTCAACTGACAGACTTGCTCCTCCGATCAGAAATCCATCGATATCTGCAGTTGCTATCAATTCTTCGGCGTTATCGGGTCTGACACTGCCACCGTACAGAATCCGAATTTCATTTGCCAGTCGTAGGTTAAACTGACTCGCAATCATGGACCGAATCTCTTTATGGGCTTCCGAGGCTTGTTCCGAACTTGCCACGACACCGGTGCCGATAGCCCAAACAGGTTCATAGGCAATAATGCAATTTCCCATCTCGCCTTCGGACAGACCGGCAAAGGCATCGGTATATTGCTGCTTTAAAACACTAACTGTTCGGCCACTCTGACGTTCTTCAAGTGTTTCACCGACACAAAGAATTGGTTTTAAACCTTTTTCCAGTGCCGTTAACAATTTTTTATGAATCATACTGTCGGATTCATTGAATACATGCCGTCTCTCAGAATGTCCTAAAATGACATATTCACAGAACGTCGATTTCAACATATCTGCTGAAATCTCACCGGTATACGCCCCGGAATCCGCAAAGTGCATATTTTGAGCACCCAGATAAACCGTTGTTTTCTTCAATAGTTCGCCAATGTTAAAGAGCGACGTAAAAGGCGGGCATAATATAACGTCAGTTCGCTTGAGATTCAATACAAATTTGGTTAGATGATTTGTAAAGTCAATGGATTCCTGTACATCTTTGTTCATTTTCCAGTTCGCTGCTGCAATATAGCGTTTCATAGGCACCTATTTTATTGAAATTAAATTCACCGGGACCAATTCCAGTCCACTTAGCAATTCGAGTGATGCTCCGCCGCCGGTAGATACATGGGTCACTTTATCTGTTAATTTAAACTTCTTCATCGCTGACGCTGAATCACCACCACCAACAACTGTCACCGCTCCATTTTCCGTAATTTCCGCCAAAGTCCGTGCAATTGATTCCGTACCAGTCGAAAATTGCGGTATTTCAAAGACACCCATAGGACCATTCCAAAGGACAGTTTTACTTTCATTTAAAACTTGACTGAAAAGCACATTGCTCTCGGGACCAATATCAACGCCGAGTTGGTCTGCGGGGATATGATTCACAGCCACCACATCCATTTCCACACCTTCAATAAGTTCGGTTACAACAACAACATCCGTTGGTAAATAAATTTTACATCCGACTTCCTCGGCCTTTTTAAGGATTTCACGGGCTAAGTCGATTTTATCTTCTTCCAGCATTGATTTTCCAATTTCCAATCCCTGAGCCTTCAAAAAGGTAAAAGCCATACCACCGCCAATAAGTATATTGTCAACTTTCCCGAAAAGTCTCTCAATAATTTCGATTTTTCCGGTTACCTTGGCTCCACCTAACACTGCCGTATATGGTTTTTTGGGTTCATCAAGACAGTCTTGAAGATAGTGCAATTCTTTTTCAAGCAGATAACCGGCGGCCCGTTGTTTAAAATATTTGGCAACACCCGCCATGGATGCATGGGCCCGATGACTTGTGCCAAAAGCATCATTGACATAGATATCACCCAAAGCAGCGAGTTTGGCGGAAAACTCCTCGCCATTTTTTGTTTCGTCTTCATAAAACCGAAGATTTTCAAGCAGTAATACTTCGCCTTCCTTCAAATTATTAACCATCTCGTTGACTTCATCACCGATACAGTCAGGAGCAAAATTAACGTTATTCGGGATTAATTCACCCAGTCGATCAGCCACCGGTCGAAGGCTGAATTTGGGATCTTTTTTCCCTTTTGGTCTTCCCAGATGCGACATCAGAATTACTTTTCCGCCACCCTTCAACAGCTTTTGAATTGTGGGCAGAGCGGCCTTGATCCTAAAATCCGAGGTAATATTCTGGTTTTCATCCTGAGGAACATTAAAGTCAACCCGTACGAGTACCTTTTTTCCTTTTACAGTTAAATCATCAATTGTAAGTCGTGCCATATTTCACCTTATTGTTAATTTTCAGATAACTGGGAATATTACCTTTTTCAGGTGTTTTAAACAAGTAAAATATCAAAGTGTTTATATCGGAGCAGCGGCTGTCAAACCACAAACCGATACGACTCCGGAAGATTTCAATACTGCTGCGGCTGCGTTCATTGTGGCACCGGTTGTAAATACATCATCTATGAGAACAACTGAAGTAATTCCACTTAAATCACAGCAACGGTTAATAGCAAACGCATCACGCATATTTTCGTGACGTTCATGAGCATTTAAATGCGTCTGGGTGATTGTATTTTTTACCCGTTTTAATACATCGTCTCTTATGATATTACCTGTTATTTCAGCAATGCCCCGGGCAATATACAAGGATTGATTGTAGCCCCGTTCCCGTTTTTTATTGGGATGTAACGGCACAGGCATCAAGATACTTTCTTTCAACAAATACCCTTTTGATAACCGTTTGGCTATTAGTCGTCCCAAGTGTAATCCGGAAGATTTATAACCGCTATATTTGAGTCCATGAATTATTTTTTGAATTGTATCCTCAAATTCAAATACAGGCAAGATTGCATCAAGTTGTTCCGGGGTTGGTTTGGCTTCAACAATGTCTGCCGAGAGTACTTTTAATGCACTCCAGCAATGTTTGCAGACAACTGTTTTCGATTCATCAATTCGTTGGTCACAAACAGTGCAGATTGCCGGGAAAAACAACGAGGTTAATCCCTGATAGAGTTCACGCGTAATCGTCTTCAGTGAACTTTTTTTATCTATTGAAACAGCCGAACTATTCACCAAATTTTAATCTGGCCTATTTTTTTTCCGGAAACCATATTGATAAATCAAATTGTTTAATAATAGTCGTTATCGGAATCACCCATAGGCTGGATCCAGCGTTCCCATCTCTCATCCTGAAGTTCATTTCTGGCAGTGGAGTGGACTAACTCCATCATGCCGAATCCGGATTTATCAACAAATACAAATATCGCCCCACCTTCAAATTCGTAATAATACCATATTTGATAGGGTTTTGATTCCAGCGAGCTTGGAAACCGTTCAATTTCCGATGGTTGACCGTAGATTAAAAATACTCTCCCCATATCCGTTTTCCAGCCTTCACGCTGTGGGGATGAAAAGTGTTCTGTAACATAATTCATCCGCTGTCGATATTCGAATTCGGCTTCGTTTATAGGTGTTGTCGGATCTGGGTCACGGGTTTTCCAAAAGTTCTTAATAATACTTCGTTTTCCATCAATATTTGATTTGCGGAACATTTTACGTTCCTTATCCGTAGCGTGATATTTAAGTGGATTGAACAGTTCAATTATTTCCTTTTCGGACAGTGCTGACAGATTGACTTCTTCCATGACATCGGCCATCATTTTATCCTGGTCATTTTTAGCAACGTAAAATCTCTTATTCCCGACAATTTCTACACCATTATCTTCTTCTTTAACAGCAATTCGGAAGTTATACAATCCGGAATTCAATTCAGTAATATTCATTCCCTTGATTTCAACGGCTGAAGCCCCTGGTTTTTTCTTTGCCAACCATTCATTCTGCTGAATAATTTTATCATTGATGTCGGTAATCGAATACCGAACCTGATAGGTTTCGCTCTGTCCCGGTACCGTTTTTAGATTATACACTTCACAGAATGCATATATCATTGAATTTTGATCGCCGTATACATTGCTGGCGTTGGGAATTATGTCAAAGTTAAAATATTTGCTGAACTTATTCTGAGTCTCTGTCCGTGAAATCTGGGAACTTAATTGAATATCACTTAATTCCAGCTGATCATAACTGAAATCCCGCGCCAGAACATTTGTTTCTTCGCGAAAGGTTTTTTTTGAATTCAGATCCATGACAATTGCAATAATCCGGTACTGACCTTTTGGTACATTAATCGTCACAATTTCAGGAATTTTCTGAGTGTCTGTAATTTTACCCGGATCATCAGTTCGGTCTGTAAAACTCCATTCCTTCATTTGACGTACAGAATCATCTGAAATAAAAGCCACCCGTACAAAAACACTTGAGCGGAATTCTCCATAACTTTCGATGAAATCAAACAGAACCCGTGGAATCATCATATACACTTCAACCACATCAGTGGTTTCGTCGCCTCTAAAAACAGCATAATCCAGATCAAAATTAGCAGCAAGGGAAGGAATCGATATTAGTACCAGCAGGATAAAATATAGTATCACTTTCATATTTACTCCAATTTTACGGATACAATCTGGGAAACACCGCTTTCCGCCATGGTCACTCCGTACAATGAATCAGCGATACTCATCGTTGATTTATTATGAGTAACAACGATAAACTGGGTTTTCTCAGAAAAGGTTTTAATTACATTGGTAAAACGTCGGGTATTTGCATCATCCAGCGGTGCATCGACTTCGTCGAGTATGCAAAAGGGGCTGGGTTTAACCTGGTAAATACCAAACAGAAGGGCGATTGCCGTCAGGGCTTTTTCACCGGCCGAAAGCATTTTAAGGGATCGCATTTTTTTACCGCTGGGGCAGGCCATAATCTCAATCTGAGCCTCCAGCGGATCACTGTCTCCCACCATTTTAAGATCGGCCTCACCACCGTTAAAAAATATTGAAAAAGTGACATTGAAGTTTTGCCGAATCTTTTCAAAGATCTCACGAAATTGTTCACGGGCTATATTATCGATTTGTGAAATAACATCATTCAGCCCTTTTTCCGATTTAATTAAATCATCCCGTTGTTCAGTCAGAAATGTTAACCGTGAATTCTCTTCTTCGTACTCTTCTTTTACGGTCATATTGACCATGCCGATCAGTTCGAGATTGCGCTTAAAGCGTTCCACTTTCCGGATCAGTTCTTCCTTATCGGCTAAATCGTCAGGTACAGTATCTGGAATATTGCGATTGTATTTTTCTAGTAATATGGATTTAATCTCATTAATCGCAGCCTGATACGCTGTCCTGTCCAACTCCAGTTGGTTAACGGACTCGGATAATTTTTCTTTTTCACGTCTCAATTTAAACAGCTGTTCATTCAGCTGTTGAATATTGTTTCGGATCGCCTGAAAGGATCGACGGAATTCTTCAATACTCCTTTCAGTGTCGGCAACACTTTTCTGAAATTCACTCAACTGTTTCTGATTTTCACCAATCTTCAATTGAATGTCACGGGCTGTCTGTTCATTATAGCTTAATTCACGGCGGGCATTCTCAATATTTTCAAGAGTCCGCTGGACCGTACGTCTGCTGATTTCCAGATTATCTCCAATATTCCGGTATTTATTTTCCAGATTGATCAATTCAATACGCTGATTTTGCCGGTCAGTAACAACCTGGTCCATCTCTTTCTTTATTTCTTCGGCATGTTCCCGGATTTTACTGATCTTGTTTTCAATACTGACGATTTCAATATCCAGGTTGGATTTTCCCGGATCTTCTTTTAAAATCCGTTCCTTAAAATTTTCAATCAGTACTTTCAACGAAATCCGGTTGTCATCCAGAGTTTTTTGAATACTTTTTGATTCGGTCAGTTGTGTTTCAGCTTGATGCAGCAGACTCTGTAATTTCAGGGCTTCCTGTTCGGCGTTCTTGATAGATTGTGAAAGTTCCTGTTTCTGGGATTGAACAGCAGCCAAATCATTCTGAACGGATTCCAGTTGGGCCTTAACCGCTTTAAGTTTTTCCGTGATACTATCGGCCTCAGATTCCAATTGGTAAAGCTTTTCAGCCCGACCCAGCAGAACATTGGATTCGGCCGTCCGGGACCCGCCTGTAAATATTCCGTTGGCATCCCGAAACCGTCCTTTATCGGAAACAAGTGAAATATTACGGCAATCCGGATCATTAATCAATCGATCAAACTCAGTATCGTCACAACAGAAAATCTGCTGAAAGAGAAATTCTTTCAGATTGGCCAGAGATTTATCACATTTAACATAGTTTGTCAAAGGAACAAGGTTTTTGACAAGCCCGGCATTTTGATGATGATAATCATGATCCAACGGAATGATCGACACCCGGCCTTTGTCCAGTTCGGCTAATCTTGAAAGAGTTTCCAGCGCTGCCGTGCGGTTATCAGCGACCAGTAAGCGCGAAATATCCTTGAGAACAGCTTCAACCGCTGCATAATATTTTGCATCCACAGATAGCAGATCGGATAATGCCCCTTTTATTCCGGTAAAATCAGGGAGATTTTCAAGAACATATTGTAAGCCGGGACTAAACCCTTCTTTTGACTGAATGATCCCGTTATAGAACTGAATCTGGTTATTCAGCCGATCCAATTGAGACTCCACATCCCGCCGCTCTTCTTGAAGATCACGCTCGGATTTAAAAAATTGGCTGGACCGGTTTTCCAATTCCTCCAGATTATCCCGTTTTAATTGCAGATCGATATTCAGCGAACTGGTTTTCTCACGAACTAAATTCAGTGATTCGGATATCTGATTCTCCTTTTCCTTCTGAGCAACCAGATGTTCTTGAATAGATGCCAACTCTCTTTCCCGTTGAACAATATTTTCCTGCAGATTTCCAAAACGGGCGCTGTTTTCAGCCTGTTTCCTGGATAAACCAAAACGCTCTTCCTGAAGGACTTGAATCTCGGCGTTCACTTTTGAATAGCGCTGTTCAATTTCTTCACCGGCAGATTCGATCATTTTAAAAGATTCACGCTTTTCATCAAGCAAATTCTGCATTTCGAGCTGCTGTTGTTTTAATTCAACTTCCTTCTCTTTTGTAAATAAAATTGTCTTTTCGTATTGCTGTATATCATTTTGAAGTCGGGCAATTGTCTGATTAATATTGCGAATTTGTTCTTTTAAAACCATTTCTTCGGTAGCATATTCGTTCCGTTTTTCGCGGATTTCCGATAGCTGCTGGTTCTTTTCGTCTAGAATACTTTCCTGCTCTTCAAATTCTTTCTGATTAGTATTCCAGATTTCCTCTTTACTACTTAAATCCCTGATGATTTTTTCCAGTTCTTTACGATCTTCGGTGACATGTGCTTCGATCGGATCCAGGGATTTTCGAATATTAATAATTTTCCGGGTAGCCAGTTGGACTTCGGATTCTATTAGACTCGCCGTTGTTTCCTGGTGTTTTTCATATCGTTTCAGCTGGCGATGAAGGTTTTTGACCTTGGTATCAATTTCATTGATAATATCGTTTAAACGGGTCAGATCGTCCTTGGTTGCCTCTAATTT
>JAFGXZ010000107.1 GCA_016936335.1 Fidelibacterota bacterium | reverse complement strand
TCGACCTGAAGAATCGGCGGAATCAGAGATTCCGATGTGGAGCAGAATAATGAAATTTTCAGCATCAGCGTAACATTGATAAGAATTCACCAAATCCCAACCACGCTTGGAGTCCAGAGAGAACTCAAAAATGCCAGGTGCCTTAAATTTCATCTGCGAAACCGAGGAATCTCCCGCGGATTCTGTCAGTCGAGGTCTTTTTTGGATACTTTTTTCGACAAGGAAAAAAGTATCGATTCAATATCGGGGCTGAAACCCCGTTGGTTGGGTGTTTTCCCAATCTGTCATTCTGAACGCAGTGAAGAATCTGTTGAGCAAAATCTAACACCTTGAGTAATCGATTTACCAATACAGATTCTTCGGTTATTCTTCCCTCAGAATGACACACTGTGCTTTAGGCTTTTATTATGCGGGGTTGAAACCCCTGTTTTGGGGGATGTTATCGCATTCCCCGGAATAAATTCCGGGGCTACTCATCATTTCAGTCAAACCCGGTTTCAGAGGACATATCACATTCAATCCGACCGACAGCTGACGAACCCGACAACCGCCAGGATAATCACACCGCCGATGACTGTTCGCAGCGCCGGGATTTCCCCCAGAATCAGCAGCGCCAGCATAATCCCATAGACCGGTTCCATGCCCGCCGCAATCCCGGCGGTAAATGCCCGAATCTGACGCATACTGTGGATAAACAGCGTATGTGCCAATGCCGTGCAGAAAATACCAAGCAGAAAGATATAACCGATATCACTTACCGAGAGGGCTTTAGGAATCATCAGAGCGAATGGCAGAAGAATGAGAGCCGCAATACCATTCTGATAAAATGCAATATTCAGCGCTGAATAGGTATCCGCATAGACTTTATTTATCACTGTTAAAAGGGCAAAACTGAATCCCGACAGCACTCCCCAGACAACTCCCAGAGTGATGGTATTGCTGAACGTATATTCAGGAACGATAATCAGTAGTCCAATCATCACAATAACGCTCAGCAGCATATCCGGCCATTTCAACCGTTGATGAAAAATCAGTGATTCGAGTATGGTCACGAAGACCGGAAAACTGGCATAGGTTAAAAGTCCGATTGCGACCGTGGATATCTTGATTGACTGGAAAAAACTGAGCCAATGAAACGTCAGCAGCATTCCCAAACCAATAAATCCGAAGATATCCCTGCGTTGTTCAGGAATACTGATGGTCCTACGATATCTGAGAATGAGAAACAGACCGCTTGCCGCCAGCGCCGTCCGGCCAAACACAATGACAATCGGTGATTCGGTAATTAGTTTTCCCAGCAAACCGGCAAATCCAAAAAGCAGGACTGCTGAATGAAGTTGAATGATTGAATGATTACGACTGGGCATTAATAAAATAAAAAAGCTGTGAAGAGTTGTCCAACATTTTCAGCCATTCCGGGCATAAGAGAAAAATCGTGTTCGCTAATGACAAGATGTATTGACAACACTTAAAATGACACTCAAACTTTAACCATGTATTCCTGCATTTTACTTCGGGAACAAGCCACTCTGATTTTAGCAAACAGATCAGCGTATATATACTGCAAAACGTCGGCTGTTTGTGACATTCCATTCGGGATTCTTCGATAAATTGTTCTTGATAAACTCATTTACCGCTTCAACCCGCCCCTCAATGGCATCGTACTGCCAGTTGGATTCAGGATGCCAGAAATCCCGGTCAGTCATGGTCTTGATCCGGCCAAGCACTGCCGGTAAACCGGCCGGTTCATAGCCCGCCCGGTAGGCATAAATCACACCCAGCATATCGGCCTCGGTCTCATACTTCGTCTGTCGACGGGATGTGGCCGCTTCAAACATTTGAAACGCCATTTGATCAAGTTCCGCATCGGAAAATTCCGCCGGACTTTCGGCTTCCAGTTCCGTAAACGCATCTTCAGCCACAACCTGGGTCGAGCGCTTCATCACTTCCGCATAACCATGTTGCTGAACCACATGTGCAATTTCATGTCCCAGGACACAGGCCAGCTCGGCCTCATTCCTAATAATATTCAATAATCCTTTGGAGATAAAAATTATTCCATTCGGCGCGGCATATGCCACCGGCCGGCTGTCGGAAAGAATATAAAATTTAAATGGATAATAGTACAGCGGCGTATTTTCAATAACAAGATTACCAACCATATTCAGATATTTTAGTTGTTGAACATCAGTGTCTAATCCACCATTCGCAATCTGGGCCGCCACGGCAAAACCCATTTTTTCCATATATGAATTGATTTCCGGTCTGGTGTTTTCAATCTTGACGTGACGATAGCGTCTATTAATTTTATCCACATTTCGATTTTGGTAAGTTTCTCTTCTGAAACGGTCATATTCAGTGGGTTGAAAAAACTGCACATCATATTGACTCAGAAAATCCGAACCGACTTTCTGATTCTGAAGATAGGTTTGGGCAAATCCTTTTACCGCTCCACTGGCCGAAGCTTTAGAAATAAGTGTCGGCTGAGACGATTGAAAAAAACTGTTATCTTTAATGCTGGAGGATTCCCGTTCTGAACTGGAAAGTGCATTTTTAGAAATCCAGCCTTCCTGGGTCTGGGCTCTTATCTTTACCCAGCCCGAGGTCTCACTGAGAATCGTCACAATGGCCTCTTTTACCAAGACTCCAATCAATGGGTAATAGCTCCCCGGTCCCTGCCGAAAATGCGTATTATCCTGCCGGATACTGGCTTTGTCCTCGGCCGAAATAATCAGGGTTAGTAATAAAATAACGATAAGTAATTTTTTCATAGATCTATCCACATTTTTATTTAATAGTAATGTTAAAAATCCCGTCATCATCAATTAAACCGGGATTATCCAGCAATTGAGTACAACGCCGGATAAAAACAGGCGCCACCGGGTCATCGGGAACCAGTTGAAGTACTTCCATAAACAAATTCGTAGCATTTTTAAAATCCCGCTGCCGATACAAGTTTAACGCATCAAGATGGAGAGACAACATATCCTGAGTTTTGTTGTCAATTTTCCCAATTTCACCCATAATTGTGAATATTTTGAGAGCTGCGTCACGTCCTTTGACACGGATATGATCAATTTCCCGGCAGAAAACATGTTCTTTTATCATTTCATACGTTGTTTCAGAGATAAGGTTCTGAGTACCATAAATTTTATTCACACCCTCCAGCCGTGCCGCCAGATTGACAGTATCACCGATTGCCGTAAAGTCCATCCGGTTTGGTGAACCAATATTACCCACGATTAAACGCCCACTGTTCAAACCAACCCGGGTAATTAATTGGATTGATTTGCCGGCTTTCTCAACACTCATTTTAGACAACTTCTGAAAACCAATCACCGCCCGGCTGCTTTGAAGTGCATGATCTTTTGATTCAATCGGGGCTCCGAAAATTGCCATGATCCCGTCACCGGTGTATTTATCCAGCATACCGTTATTCTGAAAAATAATCGTTTCAACCTGGGCAAAATATTCATTTAAAAATTCAACAATCTCATGGGGTGAAAAAAGTTCCGAGGTGCCGGTAAAGCCCTGTAAATCCGTAAAGACGACGGTGGCTTCGATTTCCTTTCCGCCCATTTCGATAGTCTCGGGATTCTGAGTCAGTGTCTCAACAACAGCCGGATGCAAATAACGATTAAATACCTTCTTGACCTGGGCTTTTTCGTGCCCCTCAGTTAAATAGTTCACGACCAATACAGCAATTACCGACATTAATATGGCTGCTTCCGACTGAACAACCGGCAGGAAATTCAAATGGTGTTGAAACAGGTAAACCGCAAAAACGCCAGGAACACTTAATCCAATGATTGAAATCAATACCGCCTTCCAGATGTTCAGACGCTGCCATGCCTGGCATAAACCGATTAAAAATAATATCGACAGTACGCTCCACCAACCGGAATTAACATGCCGGATAAATTCACCACGTATAATATTCGAAAATAGTGTGGCATAAATCTCCACACCGGGATAGGGTTCAAGCGGACTGAAGGGTGTGGTTTTCAGATCAAGTAACCCCGCTGCCGTGGCCCCGATGAAAACTGTTTTATCCCTAAACAATTCGTCAGGGAATTCCGGCACATCACAGTTTTGCTGTTGTTGACATGCATGCAGCAATTGTGCGAAGGAGACATATTTAAACGAGTTCCCCGGTCCGCCCGGTCCGTACCAGAAAAGCTCCACCCGCCCCTGATCATCCACCGGAATATGATAGTCTCCCACCGTTATGATTTCATCATCAGCGATTAATACACTGTCCTCTGAAGCAGCCAATACGGCCGACAGGGCGAGGTACGGAATAATACGGTCCCGGTATTTAAAAATCAGCGGAATTCGCCGGCATGTCCCGTCATCATCGGTAAAAAAATTGACTGCACCTGGCATTGTCATACTTTTCTGAAAGACGGGAATAGGCAAGGTTACATTGGGATATTCCCGAATATATTTTTCCGGTCCGCTGTACTCAATTTCCCGATTAAACTGATCGATCATCGCAACATTAGATGTATGGGTCGAGTCCTCCATCTGCAAAGCAAGAACCACATTTCCGGAACGCCGCATGGCTTCGGCAAAACGGGTATCAGTATATTCTGCGCTGATGTTCAATCGTTCGATATCCAGTGAAGAAAAGATCACGTCATAGGCAATGACCCGGGTACCCATTTCAACCAAAT
>JAFGXZ010000106.1 GCA_016936335.1 Fidelibacterota bacterium | reverse complement strand
TTTCCATTATAGATACCGGTATACATTTGATTATTGTTTCGATTGGCTATATAAAAGGCAAAACAGCGCCGATTATCGACAGTTCGGTCCTGAAGGCAGATGCTGTCAACATGGTTGTGGACCCTGTTCCGTCCGCCCTGGTATTCACCGCGCTCGTTATCGGTTTGGCGGTTACGGCATGGATGCTGGTGTATGCTGTGAATCTGTCTCAACGCAGACAATCCCTGGATATCAACGATTTTGAGGAGTTAAAATGGTAAATCCGCTCAGTATTTTCATCATTGCACTTGGAACGGGCTTTTTAATGTCGTTGATTGATCGATTACACCGTTCGGTGACAATGCTGGTATTCTATGCCGCCTTAACCGGAATGGTAGTTATCACCGGGCAATGGCTGGTTGCGATTATGCAGGGAAGTGAAGCCGCGGTTATTTATACTGCCGGATTCCAGGTGCCATTCTCGATAAATTTAAGATTGGGATTTGAAGAAGCTATCTTCACGTTTCTGGCAAATCTTGTCGGTTTGCTGAGTGCAATGTACCTGTTTTCACGATTCAAAGAATCTAATGCCGGTGCGATGGTCCTGTTTCTCATGATGGTCATGGGAATAAACGGAATGATCATGACCCGTGATATGTTCAACCTGTTCGTTTTTATGGAGATCACATCTATTGCGACGTATGCGTTAATAGGGATTGATCGAAATACGAAATCCCTGAGTGCCGGTTTTAAATATATAATTGCAGGCGGACTTGCCTCGTCATTGTTTCTGATAGGGACTATTTACCTGTACCGTTTGACTGGAACATTGAATATTGATACGATGATCGCCACAAAAGAAATGATTGCAGGCAATGCCGGATATATCGCGTTGTTTCTCGTACTTGCGGCGATTGTAATTGAATTAAAACCTTTTCCGGCAAATGGCTGGGCGTTGGATGTCTACCAGGCTGTCAACAGCGGAGTAGTGGCAGTAGTTGCCACGGCCAGTTCAGCGGCGATGTTCTTTGTGATTTATAAATTACTGCCTCTGTTGAATATCTCAATGCTGGATTTGCTTGCGGGAATCGGTATCGTAACCTTTGTTTTTTCCAACCTGCTTGGTCTGAAACAACAGAACGCCAAACGACTGCTTGGATATTCCTCAATCGCTCAGATGGGACTGGTTCTGACCGCGCTAACTATCCTATACAAAGGAACATGCGGTATTCTTCCAATAAATTTGTTGATCATTATTGTGGGTGGACTATTCCTTAATCATTTCCTGGCAAAAGCCGGATTGTTCTGGTTAACAGGACTGTTTAAAGATCAGGAAACTGGCAAATGGTCAGCCATTCGGCAAAACCCGTTACTGATGTTTGTATTTGGCAGTTTCATTTTTGCATTAATCGGTTTACCGCCATTCCCGGGATTCTGGGCAAAGTGGGAACTGGTTCTTTTCCTTGCGAAAAGCGGACAACATATCTGGATATGGGCGATTTTATTGGGGTCTTTCCTGGAAGCGATCTACCTGTTACGCTGGTTATTAACCGTAGTCAAATGTGATATTGAACAAGTAGCGGAAGTCAATTTTCAAAAAATACTGCCGCCGGTTCTGTTTATAATTGGACTGTTCAATGCCGGTTTTTTAATGATGATCCATTATTATTCCTTTAATCCGATACTTTTTGCTCCGATATTGATGCCGGCGCTCTTTTTTGCTGTCGATTGGCTGCCAGCGAAACTCAAAGGTATCGCAACGATTCTTGTTATCGGTGCATTTTCGTATCATGTCATTCCGCAGCTTGAAGGTATCTATCCAATCTTTGCGATTTTATTTCTCGGTGGCGGCTTGATTCAATTGATTGCGACATTGCAGGCTGGTGGTAAACGGACCGGCTTTTATCCCTTTGTTGTGATGATGTTTTTAGCCTTGGGAATCCTGTTAAAATCAGAAACGACAATCCAGTTTTTCTATGCCTGGGAGTTGATGACTGTCAGCTCGTTTTTACTGATACTCAGAGGCAGGCAGGCCGAAAGACACAGCCTTTTATACATTCTTTTTTCGCTGGCCGGTGCCTATTTTATCCTCGTTGGGTTTGCGTATACATTTGCAGCAACTGGTTCTCTTACTATTCTTTCGCTGAATGGCATAACAGCCTATGTATCAGTGATATACATAAGTCTTTTAATTGGGTTTCTAATTAAAACCGGGGCCCTGGGAATGCATATCTGGCTGCCCGGTTCCTATGCTGAATCCGAAGATGATGTATCACCGATGATATCATCCATTCTAAGCAAAGCCGGTATCTTTGGAATCATGCTGGTTTCCGGATTATTGGGAAAAACTCTAATCGGAAAAGTCGAAGTAAGTTCATTACTTGGCTGGCTGGGAGCTGCAACGGCACTGATCGGGACATTGATGGCGATTTTCCAGGAAGATATCAAGAAGCTGCTAGCCTATTCCAGCATGGGACAAGTGGGATATATGGTGTTATCTGTTGCCATGCTGTCACATCTGGGTTGGGTTTCAGCGATCTATTTGTCGTTTAATCATCTCTTTTTTAAGGCGCTGCTTTTCATTGCCATTGCAGGAGTGGTGTCCAGAACAGGCACCCGAACCATGTACGAAATGGGTGGTTTAATTAAAAAAATGCCGTTTTCATTTATTTCAGTACTGATTGCGATCATCGCCTTGTCAGGTGTGCCGCCATTATCGGGATTTGGGTCCAAGTGGCTGCTCTATACCGCCGGTATTGAAAGAGGCTGGTATTTACAGACCGCTGTGGCCTTTTTCGCCAGTACGATTGTGTTTCTCTACTGTTACCGACTGATCCACGCGATCTTTTTGGGACAACCAAAACCAAAATTCAAAAATATCAAGGAAGCCTCATTGTGGTACCTGGTTCCGGAATATTTACTCATAATGGCCATCATGGCGATTTCCATGTTTCCAAATCTTATTCTTAAACCGTTAATCGCAGCCGTTTCTGTATATTTTCCGACTACGGTTGATTGGAATGGCTATACGGTGGTCAGTAGTCTCGGCTATTGGAACGGAAATGCCGTTATGTATGTTACAATGGGAGTGTTTGCTCTGCCATTGATTATTTTAATACTTACGCAACGGAAACCGCAGGCGGTCAAACAGTTCAATATTGTCTTTGCTGCTGAACGTCCGGATCGTCCGGAAACAACACATGTGGCTTACAATTTCTTTGCGCCATATCAGAAAGCCCTGGGTTTTATGGCACGTCCGCTGGCAACACGGTTTTGGACTGCTGTTTCGGAATGGACCCAATCGCTGGCAGCTCTTTTCAGACAAATATACACCGGAAACGGGCAGACCTATGCATTGCACATTATTCTTTATGTGGTTGTACTTTACTTTATTTCAGGAGGTCATTAATGGCTGATATTCTGCGAACTGCGTTATATCTCTTCATTTCAGTGTTTGTAATTTTGAACTACGGCCTGCTCCTGAATGGATTGGTCCGAAAAATCGTCGCTCGCGCCCACGGCCGTGTGGGACCTCCAATCTGGCAGCCCTGGCTGGATATTTTGAAAACATACGCTAAACGCAGTGCAATTTCTCATGGTGTCATGTTCTTTTTAGGACCGATTTTTCGCCTGGCCGGAGGTCTGGGAACGTATCTGTTTATTCCGGCTATTTATGGCTCGGTCATGTTTGCCAACCTGAGTTTTTCCGGCGACTTGTTGCTGGTGATGTACTTTATCTTTTTTGGTCAATTGGGAATGGCGCTCGGTGCCGGTGAAGGCGGTCATCCAAACAGTGCAATTGCCGTTGGCCGGGGATTGTCTCAAATGACATCCTTCGAACTGCCGTTTGCTTTGTCCGTCATTGCCCTGGCAATTCAATATCATTCTCTTTCGATTACAGAAATCGTGGCTGCTCAGCAGGGTGGAATACTGAACTGGACGATTTTCACAAACCCGCTGGCGACCTTTGCCGGTCTGTTTGCATTGCTGGGAATGAACATGCATTCGCCATTTGATATTGTTCTGGCTCCCCAGGAAGTCCCGATCGGACCGCCGACGGAAATGCAGAGTTCTTTTCTTGGAATATTGCAGACGAACCGGGCAATTTTCCTGTCGGCCAAGCTGGTGCTTTTCATGAACCTGTATCTGGGTGGCGCCACCAATATTTTCGCCATGATGCTGAAAACTTTTATGCTGTATATGCTGTCGGTTGTCGTTGGAGTCTCATTTCCGCGCTTCCGAACCGAACAATCGATTCGCTTTTTCCTCGGCGTTCCGACACTTTTGGGACTTGCTGCGGTTATAATATTTATGCTGTAAATTGGAGTGGATGTGACAAAAGAAACGAAACATAATCCAAGTATTCTTGAAAACAATGGTTTGCCAGAATTTGAGCGGGATTACTTCTGCGATGCCCGGCCGGAACAGTCCAGGCCATTGGCAAAATATATCGAGAAATTTCTGAACTGGGCACGGGCTAATTCGCTCTGGCTGCTGGGATTTGGAACCGGTTGCGGGGCTGTTGAACTGCGTCCCCTGATGACTGCCCGTTACGACATGTACCGCTACGGAATCGCACCGCGACCGACACCGCGCCAGTCATCCGTATTTATCATTGGCGGTTACGCCTCGGTAAAAACGACCAAGCGGATTATCCGGAGTTACGAGCAGATGCAGCAGCCGAAGTTCGTCATTGCGCTGGGCAGTTGTCCGATCAACGGTGGCATGTACTGGGACAGTTATAACACAATCAACCGGATCGATCACTATATCCCGGTGGATGTCTATATCGCCGGATGCATGCCGCGACCGGAGTCGATCATCGCCGGTTTTGATTTATTGAAAAAACTGATCAAAGAGGGCCAGGCAGAAGGTGCCAACAAATACATTGAAAACCTGGACTGGTACAAGGCCAACCAGAAAAAAATCATTAAAGACTGGAATATGCCGGACTATAACTGGTAGAGGGACAATGAAGGAAATAATTCAGCGATTAAAACAACAATTCACGATTTCGAATGTCAATCAGCAGCGCGTCGATTTGACGTTTCTTTCTGTAAAAAAGGAACAGGCGGTTTCCTTGATAAGCTATTTACGGGATTTTGAAAAATTTTCGCATCTGGTATTCCTGACAGCCGTGGATCGTGTTGAAGATATTCAATTTCAATTGACCTATATGCTGCATAATTACAATACTCATCAGGATTTAGGAATCCGGGTGTTGATCGATCGTGAAAAGGCGGAAATGGCCAGTATTCACCATCTCTGGAAACAGGCCGGAACTTATCAGCGGGAGCTGAAGGAGATGTTCGGGATCGATTTTCCCGGCAGTCCGCGGGTGGATGAGAGTTTTATCCTGGAAGGCTGGGACAATATTCCGCCGATGCGACGGGATTTTGATACGAAAAAATACTCCGAAGAAACCTATTTTCCGCGTCCGGGACGGGAAAGTCACGATCCGGAAAGCTACATGAAATCCAAACTTTATCCCGAAGGAGATGCCTGATGTTTACACCCGATCGCAGTAAATATCCTGAAATTGTCGATGGTAAAGCCGTCATCGATCTGGATTCCGGCAAATATTTGAAACTCTGGCAGGGTCCGCAGCATCCCGGTGTCACCGGAAATATGTCGTTGGAATTGATCGTCTGCGGTGATGAAGTCGTGGATTGTAAAACCCATGTCGGTTATCTGCATCGTGGATTTGAAAAATTGATGGAGCGGCGCAAATTTATCCAGAATTTCCCGATTGTTTGTCGGATCTGCGTCCCGGAGCCGGACACCAATGAATATCTATATGCCGCGGCAGTCGAGGAGGTGGCGGGAATCAAAATTCCTGAACAGGCCAAATGGCTGCGAACCTTAAATATGGAAATGTCGCGTCTGACCAGCTACCTGATGTGGATCGGCGGTCATGCCGGCGCTTTTGGACTGGGACCGATTGGTCAATGGGCTGTGACTCATCGCGATTATATGCTGGACCTTTTTGAAGAGTGGACGGGCGGACGGGTCTATCACATGTATATGATTCCCGGTGGTGTGCGGAATATCCTGCCGGATGGATTTGATCGGAGATTGGAGGACACACTTCAGAAAATTGAAAAACTGATGAGTGAAATCGAAAAAGTGATGCTGAACAATGCCGTATTCAAGATGCGGGCGGTTGGTTTGGGAATTATCACAAAAGATATGATCGATCGGTATGGCGTTGTCGGTCCGATTGCCAGGGCAGCCGGAATGAAACGGGATGTCCGCAAAAATTCACCGTATCTGATGTACGAACACCTTGATTTTGACATTATTACCGGAACAAAATCCGATGCATACGAGCGCCTTTTAGTGCGTTTTCGGGAGATGTTTCAAAGTATTGATCTGATCCGGCAGATCATGAAATATATTGACAATAGTAAAAATATCCATACAAAACTGCCCAATGTGCTCCATTGGAAAATCCCCGCTGGTGAAACGTATGTCAAGGCTGAGTCGACACGTGGCGAATATGGCTATTTTGTTGTGACGGATGGCAGTGAATTGCCACGGAGAGTGTATGTGCGTGGACCGAGTTACAGTCATGCGGTTGCGTTATTGGAAGACCTGATCATAAATGTCAATATAGCAGATGTTGCCGGATTGATGACATCACTGCATACTTATCCACCGGAAATCGAGAGGTAGAGGAATGAGTCTGAAAGATATATTATCACCCTTTTATGTCTGGAAACGGGCGTTTGAAAAACCTTATACTACTGCAAATCCGCTTACAGACCGACCCGGCGCACCACGCTATAGGGGCTTTCATGATAACGATATGGAAAAGTGTATCGGCTGCGGAACCTGTGCGGATATTTGCCAGAATGCAGCGATTGATATGGTGCCGGTTGAAGGTATTCAGACAAGCAAGGAAGACAGCGGTCTCCGTCCGAAGATCGATTACGGGCGCTGCTGCTGGTGTGCGTTATGTGTTGATATATGTACAACGAATTCACTAAACATGACCCGTGAATATACCTGGGTGGATACGGATCCCGATAAATTCCGGATTCTTGCTGGAGCTCAGGAAAATTTCTGGACCGGCAAGGAGACCGGTTACAAACTCGGTGAAGGCTATAAACTGCTGGATCACGACCGGATTACAATGCCGATGGTCGATCCGAAAGAGGGGATTAAATCCTTTATCGAATTGGTAAAAGGGTATTCCAAAGAACAGGCAATAAAGGAGGCCGACCGTTGTGTCCAATGCGGACTTTGCATTGCGACTTGTCCTGCTCACATGGATATTCCGAATTATATCAAAGCCATCCGCGAAGATAATATCCCGGAAGCCGTACGAATTCTCTATGAGACCAATCCAATGTCAGCAACTTGCGGACGAATCTGTACTCATCGTTGTGAAGAAGTCTGTTCTATTGGAGTGAATGGCGATCCGATTGCGATTCGCTGGCTGAAACGCTATATCATCGACCAGGTTGATCGGAAAGAGATCGCAAAAATATTGCGTAATGAATTTAAACCGAATGGAAAAAAAGTAGCTGTTATCGGCGCCGGACCGGCAGGATTGAGTGCCGCTTATTATTTAACGACCGTTGGTTATAGCGTGACAATTTTCGAAACCAATGAAAAAGCCGGCGGTATGGTACGATATGGAATTCCCGAATACCGGATGCCTTATGAGCAATTGGATAAGGATATCGACGCTATTCTCGATATGGGCGTTGAATTGAAAACTGGTGTAGAAATCGGTGTTACCGAATCCTTTGATGACATTTATAAGAATTATGACGCGGTGTTTCTTTCAGTCGGATTGCAGGATTCTTATTCATTATCGATTACCGGCGAGCATCTTCCGGGAGTGATTCCGGGAATCCAATTACTTGATGATGTTACTAAAGGTCAGATTCCGGATCTTGGAAAAAAGGTGATTGTAATAGGTGGTGGCAATACTGCGATGGATGCCGCCAGAACGGCACGACGATTAGCGGCGAATGTGACGATTCTTTACCGTCGGCGTGAAGAGGATATGCCCGCCGATCAGGAAGAGATTGAAGAAGCGAAACGTGAGGGTGTAAAATTTATCACCCGGGCGATCCCGGTCCATATTGATCTTGGCGAAAATAAAAAAATAATATTGCACTGGAATAAGGCGGAGATGCTTGATCAGGGTCCGGGTAAACGGCCAAAACCGGTGTTAATCGTCGGTGAAGCATATACGGAAGCTGTTGATACAGTCATTTCAGCAATCGGTCAGTCACCGATTTACAAATTGTTGCCCGAAGAGATCGGCAGCCAGATAAAATTCAAACGCGAGAAAGTAATCACGGATAAATATGGTCAGACCAGTTTGCCAAAGATTTTCGCCGGTGGCGATATCGTCAATGATATTGCCGATGCGATCAGCGCAATCGCCGACGGGCATCGTGCTGCCCAAGGGATTGATTTGTATTTATCAAAACAAGTAAAGGTGAAATGATGAAAGTATCCGATATTTTAAAAGAAAAAGGTTCAGATGTGGTGATGGTTAAACGAACCGAAATGGTTTGTGATACGGTTAAATTGATGAATGCCCAAAAAATCGGTTCAGTAATCGTTCTGGATGAAAAAGGGAATATCGCCGGAATCATGACGGAAAGAGATATACTGAGTTGTCCTTTTAAAGAAATGGATATTGCCACGAAAAAAGTATTCGAAGTCATGACACCCTCGGACAGATTAATTATAGCTTCAGCTGAGGATAATATTCAGTACGTCATGGCCATGATGACAGAGCATCGTATCAAGCATATGCCGGTGATGAAAAATGACCAGCTGGTTGGTCTGATTTCCATTGGTGATGTTGTGAAAGCGTTACTGGATCGCAGTCAGCAGGAAACGAAACGGCTCCAGGATTATATCGCCGGAAAATACCCGGAAGAATAAACTCAAATATCTAGGGGGATGTGTTATGAGTTCAATGACACAAGTAGTCCGTGACCAAAACAATAATATGTTACGTCAATCCGGCAAAATGCGGAGTATGCTTTGGATTCTGCTGATTTTGATTGTAATGGTAATAATGGTTGTCATGTCCTTTATAAGCGACGATCGTAATGATCCGATACCAGATAGCAGTAAGCAGATGATAATTGTCAGAACTCCTTCCTGGAGCGCTTCAAAGGGAATTATGCAGCGCTATGAACGCTGTGATGAGGATGCCAATTGGGTTCCGGTCGATTCACAGGTCTATATTATCCTTGGCAGAAACGGATTGGGATGGGGCAGGGGACTGCATTCCATTCCAAATGACAGTAATCCCGTTAAGCGTGAAGGAGATGGGAAGAGCCCGGCTGGAGTGTTCAGGCTGGGTGAGGCATTTGGAATTCCATCGGTGAAGGAAATTGGCGAATTGAAAATTCCCTATCGTTCGATAAATGAGTATCTTGAATGTATCGATGACATTGAATCGCAGTATTACAATAAACTCGTGGAAAACAATACCGTCACTGAAGTGGACTGGAAATCGTCCGAGCGGATTCAGCACTCGCCGAATGCCTACCATTTTGGACTTGTCGTAAAACATAACAAAGGTGATATAAAAAAGGGAGCCGGCTCATGCATCTTTTTACACTGTGTATCACTCTCCGGCGATTCGACGGCCGGTTGTACGACGATATCCCGTGACGAGATGGAAAGCCTGATCAGATGGCTGGATGCGGATAAGGAACCGGTACTTGTGCAACTGCCGGGATCAGAATATTACCGGTTGAAAGATCAGTGGGATTTGCCGGATTTTTAATTCTCAATAACAACACAGGGGTTTCCCTACTGGTAACCTAAAAGGTGAAAGAGGGGTATAGGGATAATCACATCATGAATAGCCCCAAGTTTCCTGACCTGTGGAATTCCGATAAGAATATTTCACTGGGTCAACTCGGGGATGGAAGAGCACCCAAAAAAGGGGTTTCAACCCCGCATAATAAAAGCCTAAAGCATAGTGTGTCATTCTGAGGGAAGAATAACCGAAGAATCTGTATTGGTAAGTCGATTACTCAAGGTACTAGATTTTCCTCAACAGATTCTTCGCTGCGCTCAGAATGACATGTAAAATAAAGGGGTTTCTACTGCGCTAAGATACTTCCGGTGAAGCCAGCTCTTCCACCAGTTGGTTATAAACTTCATTTATCAATGCCTCATAGCCTTCGCCATTTGGAAACACCGGTTTGTGAAATTTCACATCGATCTTTTTCCAGGGACGGGGAAAACGGGCTCCAGGAGGCAGGGCCTCATAGGCGCCTTTTATTGAAACAGGCACTACCGGTACTTTCAATTCTGTCGCCAAAATGGCGAAGGTCTTTTTGAATTCACCGAGTTGACCGGTTTTTGTCCGGGAACCTTCCGGG
>JAFGXZ010000105.1 GCA_016936335.1 Fidelibacterota bacterium | reverse complement strand
CTTTATTTCGGAAAAGAGATATCGAATCCGGTTGAATTGCGTCTAATGTTCTATTATAGGCTGCAATACCCTTCTGATCAATTATCGGGATGATCAGATCAGCATACCCGCCATTTAACCAATTCGGCCAATCCTGTACAACGTTATCGTTTGATTTATCAACAGCATTGACAATCCAGTATATTAATTCATCCGGATTATTCTTTTTGACTTCTTTATAAATCGTTCGAATATTACGATTCATTTCTTCCCGGTACCACCGATGCCAGTCTGTATCGTTATACTCTTTTGATAATTGTTCACCATACTGGCCATATAAAAATTGTTTCTGGATATAATCTGAATAGACACCGTCTGCAGGCTGTAAAAAAAGATGTTCTCCGCCAACTATGCCATCAAAATCATATTCATTCAGAAGATAATTAAACCATTTAATAATTGATTTCCGGACATCCGGATTAAAAACATTTATAAAATTGTTATTATGATATTCCAGAATATTTCCCAGACTGTCTCTGACAAGCCAGTTGTAATATTTCAGGGAATCTTCCTCTGTCCATTTTTCTTCATTTTTGAATATTTGGTAATCGATAATTGGTAGAATCTTCAATTCCTGCCGGTGCGCTTCAAGGATTAATTTATTGAACACATCGTTACGAAGTGCATCTGTTTTTTTGGTTCCATCAATACTATCAAACAGGCTGACCTGGACTAACGGAAACACGCCATTGAAATGATTTTCACCCAGAAAATGCATCACTTCGGCGATGGAGCGCTGATTACTTATAACATTGTTTCCAATGCAATTCAAACCAACAGCTCTCAGTTCGATCGGTTTTTCATAATTTATTTTCTTTGAGCACCAGGGAATTGAGATCAGTAAAAACCCTGCGCAGAATATGACAAATCTGTTCATTGATATATGAGAATTATTGATAACCATCAGGATTTTGGGATTGCCAGCGCCAGGTATCCGCACACATTTCGTCAATATCGCGTTCTGTTTTCCAATCTAATTCCTTCAATGCTTTGGTCGAATCCGCAAAACATTCCGCAATATCACCAGGCCTCCGATCGACAATATTAAAATTTATCCTTTGCCCGGAAACCTTTTCAAAGGCTTTTATCATTTCCAATACACTATATCCTCTTCCCGTTCCGAGGTTATAGGTGTGTACGCCTGTTTTGCCAAGTAATTTATCCAGTGACTTGACATGACCAATAGCAAGATCAACCACATGGATATAATCCCGTACACCAGTGCCATCAGGAGTTGAATAATCATTCCCAAATACTGAAAGTTCTTTCAGCTTCCCTACTGCTACCTGGCTGATAAAGGGCATCAGGTTATTTGGTAATCCCTTTGGATCTTCGCCAATTTTCCCGCTTTTGTGAGCTCCAACCGGATTGAAGTAGCGCAGGAGTACAATATTCCAGGCATTATCAGAATTATAAAGGTCTTTTAATATCTCCTCGATAAACAATTTCGTCCGACCGTAGGGATTATAGGCGGCAGTTGGAAATTCTTCCGTTATTGGAACCTGTTCCGGTTCACCATAAACCGTCGCCGACGAACTGAATACGATTGTCTTCACATTATGGTTTGCCATTGTTTCACAGAGATTGATAGTGCCGCTTATATTATTACGATAATAACTCAGTGGAATTTGCACGGATTCACCAACAGCTTTTAATCCGGCAAAGTGAATCACGGCATCGAATTGATGATCACGAAACAGTGCCTCCAGCCAGGCCCGTTCAAGTAAATCGATTTTATGAAATTCCAACGGTCTGCCACTGATTTCCTGAACTCTTTTCAATGATTCTTCGCTGCTGTTAGCAAGATTGTCAATCACGACAACATCCATCCCGTGTTCAAGAAGCTGGACACAGGTGTGGCTCCCGATATATCCCGCTCCGCCCGTCACCAGAATTTTCATAGATTGTCCTTTAGTTGTATCATTGCTAAAATATACAATAGAGATGGGAAACACTCAATCAGTGATTTCCCCGGACGAATGAAATTGATTCAACTTAGGATAACGATTTAAACATGGATCGCCCAGCCTTCGATTCCCCGGGTGGCTTCCATGACAGCCTCTGACAGTGTCGGGTGTGCGTGGATGGTTGTCGCAATATCCTCGGGTAATAATTCGGCTTTTTTCGCTAACAGAATTTCATGTATCAATTCCGTGGCATCCTTTCCGGCAATATGTGCGCCGAGAATCTCTTTGGTCTCAGGATTAAAGAGAATCTTAACCAAACCTTCGGATTCGTCTATCGCCACCGATTTACCGGCGCCGCGATAGGGGAACACATATTTACCAAATTTGATGCCTTTTTCGGCCGCTTTCTTTTCAGTCAATCCAAAACTGGCGACCTGAGGTTCACAATAGGTCGCTCCCGGAATGGTCATTGGATCGATTACCTTTTCAGGACTGTGTCCAGCCATAAATTCTATCGCAATCTCACCCTCTTTGGACGCCACATGGGCCAGCAATGGCGAATTGATCACATCACCGATGGCAAATATCGATGGAACGCTGGTTTGATAATAATCGCCAACCTCAATGAATCCGCGTTCTGTTTTGATTGCAAATTCTTCCAGACCCAGATTTTCGGAATTCGGCGTACGTCCCACAGCGACCAGAATTTTATCAACAATGATTTCGCTGTCTGTTTCGCCTTCTTTCAGAAAAACCCTGTAGCCATCTCCGGTCTTTTCATAACGTTCTGCCAAAGTGGATGTGTACATCCTGATTTTTTTCCGTTTAAAGGACTTGGCGACAACAGCTGCCGTTTCCTCGTCTTCCAGTGGTAATATTTGGTTCATCATCTCTACCAGATGCACTTCAACACCAAAGGAATTCAGAATATAGGCGAATTCCACACCAATCGCACCGGCGCCCAGAATCAATATACTTTTTGGTAATGTTTCCAGACTTAGTGCACCGGTGGATGATAAAATATCTTCCTCATCAAATTCGAATCCTTTGATGATCCGAGGTCGCGAACCGGTGGCAACCAGAATATTTTTCGCTGAATAAAGTGTTTCACCATTCACTGTCACTTCATTCGCCCCGGTTATTTTGCCTGTTCCCTTGATCAGTTCTATTTCGTTTTTCTTAAGCAAAAATTCCACACCTTTTGATAATTTGGTGGCAGCTATCCGGGATTTTTTTTGGACATTGGCATAGACAAAATTATCCGTATTGAATTCAACTCCCATTTTCTTCAGATCGTCCAGATAAGAGTATTTCTGGGCCTGACTGATCAAAGACTTAGATGGAATGCAACCCCAGTTCAGGCAAACACCACCGGGATTGTCTTTTTCAATTACCGCTGTTTTCAGGCCAAGTTGAGACGCCCGGATTGCAGCCACATAGCCACCGGGGCCGGCCCCAATCACAATCAAATCAAATTGGTACTTGGACATAATTTTCTCCAATTAATTCAGCTTCGTTCCTATAATAAATTAGCGTCTATTTCCATTGATACAAAGGGATAGTTTTCATCGCAAATTATACATCTTGCATTTAACTCTTTTCATTCACTCTGCTATTCAATAAAATATATCATTGAAAAAAGCCGGTATTTTTATCAAAAATCAGGAGAGAAAATGGTTAAACGATGTTTTTTTCATATTACAGTCGCCGCTTTAACAAGTCTAAGTTGTCAGGCTCAATCGGAGCGAATCAGAGATTTCGGGATTAAAATCGGAAATTACCAAACCGGAAAATACAACGCAATTACCGACGTTGACGGTGTCAAAGTCGGACACTGCACTCTTATTAATGGTGATAATATCCGAACCGGAGTCACTGCGATTCT
Organism: Fidelibacterota bacterium; assembly: GCA_016936335.1. Classification (GTDB taxonomy): domain Bacteria; phylum Fidelibacterota; class UBA2242; order UBA2242; family UBA2242; genus B118-G9. The sequence continues at coordinate 471 of JAFGXZ010000105.1, read as the reverse complement.
ACCGTATGATGGTAATATTTTCCAGAGTAAAGTGCCGGCTGCAATGTATATCGCCAACGGTTTCGGAAAAATGACCGGTTACAGCCAGGTTGAGGAATTGGGCAATATTGAAACACCAATTATTCTTACAAATACGCTCTCGGTTCCTGTTGCCGCCGATGCGTTGATCGATTATACCTTTTCTTTCGATGAAAACAAATCAGTTCGGTCTGTCAATCCGATCGTAGGTGAAACCAATGATGGGCGTTTAAATGATATTCAGGGACGACATGTGAAAAAAGAACATGTAATTACTGCGATAAAAAATGCTCAATCCGGATCTGTCAAAGAAGGTTGTGTGGGCGCCGGAACAGGCACAATCTGTTTCGATTACAAAGGTGGAATCGGCACATCGTCGAGGAAAATTCCGGATACGGATGGCGGATTCACAGTCGGAGTTATTGTCCAAACAAATTATAGTGGTGATTTACT
>JAFGXZ010000104.1 GCA_016936335.1 Fidelibacterota bacterium | reverse complement strand
CAAACTGATTTCCAATCTTTTTTGCCAGATTTATATTGGAATAGGAAACCATACGATTACTGCGAACCAGCACAGCTAATACAATTGGCGTCATGAAAAACAGGATCAGAAATCCCAATATAAATCTCAAGATACTCAAGCGTATCGGAGCCGGAAAATATCGAAAGCCCTCTATTGTAGAAATGATAAATCCAGTAATTATTATCAGGATCAGAACCCGAAGGATGCCATTTAGAAAAATAAACCGACTCCACAGGCGTCGCAGTTCGTTTAGTTTCTGTTCGATGATATTGAAATTACTGTCAGATATGATCATGGACTTAAGGAATATAGGATAATATTAGCACCCATTCTCAGGGCAGCCTCATGTTTCTCAACCGGGTCATTATGAACATCCGAGTCTTCCCAGCCATCGCCCAAATCACTCTCATAACTATAAAACACAACCAAATGATTGTTATAAAATATACCCAATCCCTGAGGTGGTTTGTTATCATGCTCATGAATCTTCGGCAATCCATTGGGAAAATCAAAGAAACAGTGATAAATGGGATGGTCGAAAGGAATTTCAAGCATTTCGTGATCCGGGAATACCCGTTTCATCTCCCGCCGAAAAGATTTGTCCATTCCGTAATTATCATCGGCATGTAAAAACCCTCCCGCCTGAAAATACTGCCGGAGTTTTAGTATCTCTTCTTCAGAAAATCGAATGTTGCCGTGCCCGGTCATATAGAGATAGGGATAGGAAAAAAGTTCTTTATCCATCACCGATACCCGATACTCTTCCAAACTCACCATCACCGGAGTATTCGCAGCTACAAACTCCAATAGATTCGGTAAGGAACTCGGATCGCTGTACCAGTCGCCGCCACCACCATATTTTAAGCGGGCAATGAAAAATTTTCCGAACCGCTCATCAGCGGTCATTTGGCCGGTTAATATCGATTGTATGGCTATTAAAACAACAAAAACTGGTAATATGCTATGTCTGTGAAGCCTTTTATACATGGTAGTTAAACACGAGATTAAATTATTTGTTTCAGAATCATTATTCAAAGAGTACAGGATAAATATCGTGTTAATATACATATTTTCAGTGTAATTTTTGCTTACTTTTCACCCCGATACTGATTATTTTTAAGCAATGAAAATTCATCCGCTAATAATATGGGTAATGATGACCTTTCACGGAGTTGCATTTGGTCAGACAATTGTCTATAGGATCGCCGATTTTTTCAAGAATCCGATCGAATACCGTAATCCATTTGGCATCACCACTTTTGAAATCAAAGCCGGTGGTCAATTGCTGGGGCTTAATGCAATTGGTTTTGATTCAACCGAATCGTCTATGGAAGGATTTGATCAACTGCTAAACCGATACATTCACAATGTTGAGTTTGAGATGGTGAAATATAATCTGCTGGGTCTGATTATCCCTCAAAACTTTGCTGATTTCCAGACCGGACTGGGATTTAGATACAAATCAAGTTTAATAAATCAGGGACTACCGGAAAACTGGCCCCAAAATGCGCCGGGTACCAGTTTGAATCTCTATTTTGCACCGTTGCTAATTGAGGGGAATATCAATCAGTCAGTGGCATTCCAATGGTCAAAACGCTTTTACAATTACCTGCAATTCAACGCTGGCCGGGCCTATATTTCGGCATATAAAACCCGTGAAGGTGATCGCTTTCTGAATCAAAACGGTTGGACATTCTCGATAGCATGCGGTATGAAATTTCTTTCCAAAATCGGGTACGATTTTAAAGAAGCCTACGGATTGGAACTGGAATACAATATCGCCCGCTTCGATGATTTTAAAGATGCTCGGAACTTAAGCCCAATAGAAAACCTTAATTTCAGCAGCATTGGAATCTCATTTACGTTCAGTATGATAAATGGCGGCAATTCTACCCAGGGGGACATAGCCAAAGCACTGTTCAAACAGGGAGATTACATTGCCGCAAAAGCCAATTTTGAAGATTTTATTTCAAAGAATCAAACCCATCCCCGCCTTTTCAAGGCACGCTGGATGATTGATGAGTGCAATAATTTAATGGCATTCCAGCAGGTTGAATTAGCCAAACATTTTATAGAGGTGAGAAATTTTACCAAAGCATCCCAGTATCTTAAAATGGCGGAAAAATCCGGCTATGAATCCCTAACTCAGGATATCGACAGCAGTTACCAGAATATTATCCAATGGTGGCGAAGTAATCTGGATTCACTCATTCTGACAAATTCCATCGATCAGGCGGAACAATTCCTAATCGACACGAGGCAACTCGGATTACCTGATACTGAAGAACTGATAAAAATGTATCGGAGTGAGATTTACCTTCATCGCGGAGCAGTTTTCACAGAATATGGGGTATGGGACAAAGCACTGCATTTCTTTGATCTGGCGATTCAAGAATACCCGTTAATTCGGGAGCGTATTGAGCCCTATCTTTTAAAAATTGCATCCGGCTATATCTCCGATGTCAACCTATCGGTCGAGCAACAAAATATCGAATTGGCTCTGGAATCCCTCAGACAGGCATCGGAAATCCGGCCGGAAATCAATTTCCTGACCCGCGGGCATATTGAGACACTGGAGCAGGGCATACAATATCTCAAAGAGCAGGCCGCCAACGAAAAATTGAGAAATGCGGTCGATCAAACCCGCTATATTCCAGCAGAGTCCACATTTCGGCCACAAATAGGTATGAAAAGCGATAGAATCAAAAATGAGTACGGTTCTCCTGTTTTTAAAAAAACAATGCAAAGTAGTCAAAATCAGGAATATGAACTGTGGATTTACAATACTGCAGATTCCAAAGAGATTTTCTATTATTTTAAAAACGGAATCCTGTCAAAAATCGAATTGCCAGACTGATAATTCACAATTGTATGAACGGAACTTTATGAAAACTTTCTATACTGACGGCGCCTGCTCAGGCAATCCCGGTCCCGGGGGCTGGGCTGTAATCCTTATTGAAAATGACACCGTTACCCGTAAATGGGGCGGCTTTCAGGATAATACAACCAATAACCGGATGGAACTGACCGCGGTAATCGAAGCTTTGAAATACCTGGATTCCGGAGAGGCCGCTACTATTTTTACCGATAGCGAATATGTCCGCAAAGGCATTACCGAATGGATGAAAAACTGGAAACTGAAAAACTGGCACACTACCGGAAAAAAGCCGGTGAAAAATCGGGACTTATGGGAACTCCTGGATTCCCTGAATCACAAGAATATTCATTGGCATTACGTTGCCGGACATTCCGGTGACTATCATAATGATCTATGCGATCGCATTGCCCGCCAGTTCGTCAGCACAAAACAGACCTGGGCGGTTGTGGAATAGCAAGACAATAGGAACAGGATATGCCGAAAATCACAAAAGTTCAGATAAATAATATTTCCGACAACCTTCGCAGAAAGGGATCATCTAATTT
>JAFGXZ010000103.1 GCA_016936335.1 Fidelibacterota bacterium | reverse complement strand
CGCTTTTACGATCATTAGTTAACTCCCAAAAGCTCTCTTATTATCATTTGTATTACGTCGCCTGTTTTGCTAAATGCTTGATTTGATCAATCAGTTTTTCAGTTTCGGTTGATTTATCAAAAAAGTAATCCGCGCCAATTTCCATACACTTGGTTCGGTATTGCGGATAGGGATAATCGGTAAAAATAATGACCTTCAGGTTAGGAAATTTTTCTTTTGCTACTTTCAGAACATGAATTCCGCCTTCACCCGGGATACGAATATCTAAAATCACAAGATCCGGTTTCTTCTTTTTTAAGTCCTTTATTGCAGAGTCCGTATCAATGCATTCACCGACAATATCAACCTTTTCCATATCTGATAAAATGGTGATCAGATGGTTCCGCAGGATATCGGAATCGTCAACGAGCAGGACTTTCATATCCGTTCCGTTTGCTTATATTGAATGGTTTTTACCATAATGCGGAATAAATCTAACCGCATTGTTTATGCCTTCAAATCGGACGATGGCTGAAAAATATATCAGACGTTTGGAAATAGTTTTGTAGGTGTTTGTCTTACAAAGACGATTGGAATTTTAGAGCTTTGTAGCTGTCATCTTGCATAAATAATTCATGCTGATCTTGTGGAAATGACTAATTTTGAAAGCTGATCTGTCATCCGGGACGGGTGGATGAAAAAATAATCCGCTGGTTTTTTATATCCATCGGCATAGATCAAGGTTCCTTCTCGTGTCGGGATGTAGGCTTTATAACCCATCCTGTAAAAAATATCAAATACCTGGGATGGTTCAACATTCTGCCGCTTACAGTATTTTTGATAAACCTCGCACAAGACCGACGGTTTATACTTCGCCAGACATTCAAGAGCACCGGAGAAGATAAAATATTCATGACCTTCGGTGTCGCACTTGATAAAATCGATCCGCTCGATGTTTTTTTCCCGGCAATAATCATCGAGGCGCTGGACTGTAATTTTTTGTTTTAACGTCATTCTTGAATCCCGGCCCATATGCGCCACTGGAAGTTTGGGCTTCCATCCTTCAAGCAGCGGAATGGAAATTTCGGCTGTACCATTTTTATCGGATAACGCACCGTTATTGAGAATGACATTATGATGCATCCTCAACGCAACAGTTCTCTTCAGAACCCGAAATGAGTTACTGACCGGCTCGAAGCTATGCACCTGCCCGTCTCTTTTAGTCAGTGAAGCAGCCAGGCAGCTAAACCGGCCGATGTTGGCGCCAATATCAAAAACGACTCCGTCGCTCGGGATCATATACTTTTTAATAATAGTTTTAGCCCGATTCCTGAAGGGTAAGAATGAACGATAGAGTTGCGAAAGGAAGATAATATGGTTGATATAGTTTTTCCGACCGATAATGGGAACGATAAATTTCCTGAGCATCTCTAATCCATTGTAAATACTTAAATCCGGTTATTTAACAACAATTACTGCTTGTCCCCGAACAATCACAACCACAGCTCCGGACAGCCTGTGCCGGTAATTCCCGGTATTCCGTTATCTTCTCTTTCCTGATCCTATTTAAATCATCTCTGTCAACGACAATATTCATGCCGTCAACTGGCCTGGTCACACAGGCATATTTCCTCACATCATCGATCTCTACCAGGCAGACCTGACAACAGCCCCGGCGTCGATTGTCTCGGTAACAGGGCGCCGGTATTCCGATTTTTGCCCGATCAGCGACATCGATGATGTTCTTATCTTCCAGCGAAATTTCAATCTGTCTTCCGTCAATGGTAATTTTCAAAGTTTTCCCTCACAACTTAGTGTTTTTTGTTGTCTTTTCAACTTCTGATAAATTCTCTGTTTAATAAAGCTTTTTACTGCTTCCAGTCCCGTATTTTCTATATTAAATATTGAACCACTACCCGGCAATTTATTACAAACATTTTTAATCACGAATATTTTTCATTGCTTTAACGGTTGGCATGCGTTCTTACTATTTCATTCCAAATATGAACGGTAATCCAAAGCTGACAAACATTGTCCAAGCTGTGTATATTGGTAAATATCGTGCAATTGTCAATTCAACTGTTTTAATCTTTTTTCCTTTAAATTCAACATTATATAAATCAATCATTATCAATACGAGGTTTCCAAAAATCAAGAGATTTGAACCTAATACGGCTGTCCTGTTTGGAGTAAAACCAAATTCTCCCAATCGGTACAGGATTGCTGATAATGCAACTAAATCCACAATCAGCGTAATAATTGATAGTGCAAACAGAATCAATTTGTTAAATCTTTGCTTTTTATTAACTGATATTTCTGAAACTGAGAACACAATGATTGCCATTACTCCTAAAAGCAAAAGGTTGAAAACAATCAGGAAGTCACGGTCATTGTATGGATCTTTGCCTGTTAAGAGAATACTAATCAAATAGATTACCAAGGTAATCAGCACCAAAGGACTAAAGATACTTGCAATTATTGGAGCAATTTTATTTGTTACAAAGGGAAAGTTCTTTATAATGTATGTTGCAACAATCGGTGAGGAAACCAATCCAAGAATTACTATATAATCAAAATAAAAACTCTCAATATTTAAATCAATTGCAGAAAATAATCCAAGAGTCACCCCGGTTAAAATTCCGCCGGCAATTAAGATTATAGCTGCAAGAATCGCTATGTCGCCATTGTATTTTATGTAATCAATCCGTTTAGAATTGTCCTTTCTGTCAAAGTCTATGAAAATCAGACCGTACAAGCACCATAAAAATAGAGGCAAATGTATGTATGCCAAATTAATCGAATGACTTTCTCTGGTTGATGGCAATAAATTTATGTAAATAGCAGACAGGCCAAAGACCATAATTGAAATTATCAGGTGTCTATAATTAATCTGGTTTTTTGTGAGAAATGAATATGCTGACAATCCCATTAGTATTATCAGACCAACATTCTTTTCGTAATAGAAGAAGTCGTCCGGGTTAATATCAAACAATTGAGGGATTTTGACTAAAAATCCTGTTATCAAACAGGTAATAATCAGAAAAAAAACATCGGCCTTTCGAACGTCTGGCTTCGATTCACCCTGACAGTTAAATTCCAGTCTGGTTTTCCAAAAGTCAGCCATTTTGAAATCTGCAATTTCGTTATAAATATCAAAGAATGTT
>JAFGXZ010000102.1 GCA_016936335.1 Fidelibacterota bacterium | reverse complement strand
GAAATAAAAATATATTTTTCAGATTTTAGTTCCGATTTTTCTATACGTGACGACATTTTCTATAGATGGTTGGCATCACGATATACATTAATTATTGATCCAATTAAGCCGGATTATTTAGTATATTCCTGTTATGGTACAGATTATTTAAAATATAATGATTGCATTAGAATTTTTTATACAGCTGAAAACATCCGTCCCGATTTTAATGTGTGTGATTATGCCATAGGATTTGATTTTATGGAATACGGAGATCGGTATTATAGATTTCCCAATTATGCACGTTATGGGGAGCAGTTCGAGCTGTTGACAAGCCCTAGGTCCTATGCCAGTAATTTAATTACACAGAAGAAAGGCTTTTGTAATTTTATTTACAGCAATTCTTTTGCTGATCCTGCAAGAGATGAATTTTTTCACCTTTTGAGTCGATACAAAAAAGTTGATTCATTGGGGGCACATTTGAAAAATACTGAAATTCCTATTTCTGAAAGATATGCGAAAGATTGGCGAACCTCTAAGGTTGAGATACAAAAGGAGTATAAATTCAGCATCACGTTCGAGAACTCTTTCGCTCCCGGTTATACAACTGAGAAAATGCTCCATGCCTTGATATCCAATACTATACCTATATATTGGGGCAACCCGTTGGTCGATAGGGATTTTAATCCGAACTGTTTTATCAATTGTCATCATTTTAAATCGTGGAATGATGTAGTTGAAACGGTAATTGAAATCGATAGTAATCAGGAGCGATATCTTGAAATGATTAATCAACCACCATTTGTGAATAACCAGGTTCCTGAAAATCTAAAAAATGAAACACTTGTCCAGTTTTTTGCTAATGTGTTTGAACAACCTTTAGATAAAGCATTTCGACGTCCCCAATATGGAACCACTAGTATGTACGAAAGGAAGATAAATAATTTGGTGGAGCTGGAACGAAGATTTAACTGGATGAACCAATTTATTAATAAACTAAAAAGATATGTTTAAAAGATTGACTCAGGGATGTCGGTTATTAACAAGTTATAGTTGCTATTATTTCTCTAAACTAGTATTTCAAAACCCCATTCGTGTTTATTACTGGAAAGACCATCCCAATTTTGGCGACCTGATTACACCGGCCTTGTTGCGCCATTATGGTTTTAAGCCAGTTCATTTTTATCCTCACAGGGCACAGTTGGTTTCCACGGGCAGCTTGATTGAACATATCCCAAATCATTACAGCGGGGTTATACTTGGAACTGGTGCCATCGATGAAAAAACAACTGTTCGATTTCCTTTTGCTAAAGTTGTTGGTTTGCGGGGGACATTTACCAAAGAACGATTGGCTGTAATAGGCGATATTGCATTGGGCGATCCAGGTCTTTTAGCACATAGGTTGTTAAAAAAAAGGAGTGCAAAAAAATATAAATTAGGCTTGATTCCGCACTATTCAGATGCTGGAAATCCAGTTTTAGAACAAATCCGAAATCATTATCCTGAGAAGGTTGTTATCATTAACGTGGAAGATGAACCGTTGGCAGTGCTTCTGAAAATGGATGAATGTGAGCACATTCTCTCTTCGTCTATGCATGGCTTAATTTGTTCTGATGCATTGGGTATTCCCAATAAGTGGGTTCAATTGTCCTCTCTATTGGGCGGAAATTTTAAATTTAGAGATTATTACTCCGTTTTTAATCTTGTTCCCTATCCGGTGAAACTATCCGGTATGGAAAGTTTGGAGGAACTTATCCGATTAACTTCGATGATTGATCAAGCCAAACTGGTTGAAACCCAAAATAAATTGGAAGGGGAATTCAAATCGCTTACAAAGTATATTTATGGTTAAAGCATTTATCATCAATCTGAAAGAATCGACGGATAGGCGTTCTTTCATGGAAGCGCAGTTGTTGCTTTTCCCCGAGGTGGATTATCAATTTTTGGACGCCATCAATGCCCGGGAGTTAGCAGATGAAGCCATTTCGGTACTATACGATGAAAAACGAGCGTTGAAGGTATTAAATCGTCCAATGGTGAGGGGGGAAATAGGCGTGGCTTTAAGCCAGCTGGATGCCATGAAAAGAATCACTGCAAATCACGATTATGCGTTAATTATGGAGGACGATTTACTGTTGAGTCCTTATTTTAGTGAGTCTTTGCAAAAAGCAATTGATTATATCAATCAACCGCAGCCGAGTATCGTTCTTTTCACTCCAATTCCCCAATACAGTGTTCTGGATCGGATAATTGTTAATGAATTGCAGCGTAGGTGTATTTATAAAATATGGCGCGATGCTAGTGCTGCTGCTTGTTATTTAATCAATAAATCGGCTTGTCAAGTGATTTTGGATGAATATCCAAAAGTATTTAACGTGATTGATAATTGGGGATACTTTCTTGCGCAGAGAAAAATTGACATAAGGGCAGTTGTGCCTCATGTGGTGGCATTCTCGAAATATGGACTTCATGCCAGTACCATTAATTTGGATAATGACAGAGATAGTAAAGTATTTACCATTCAACAACATTTATCAATTTTGCAAAGAATTAAAATTAAATTAGGAAATTTTATTCAATATCGCATTCATCAAGTTCGAAAAAGCCCGGATGTATGGTATAATTCCTTTCATGTGATTCAGTCAAATTTCTAATATAGTGCATCCATCTGATTTGAAAACCATTTTAATTGCCCATGGCTGTTGGTGGGTGTGGTGCCGAAG
>JAFGXZ010000101.1 GCA_016936335.1 Fidelibacterota bacterium | reverse complement strand
TATCCCGACGCCAAATTTGGGGCCGATAGCGTCAGCTACAGCAATGAGTACTCGACCGATCAAACCTTTAATTACTATGTAAACAGAACCAGACTTTCCAATCAGACAACCAGCTACTTGCCGAATAAGCTACAAAATCACGAAACATATTACTGGCGTGTTCTCGCAATCGACACAAAAGGTGCGTCACAAATTAGCAACCAGGTCGGATGTTTTACCTTGAATGCCGGTAATCGGGTTCCGGCAATTCCCCGGATTTTAGCCCCGCTGGATAAACAAATTCTCGCTCCAAATCAATATATACTTTGGCAATTTGAAGACGATCCGGACAGGGTTGATCGTTTGTCTTTTAGCTTAATTATTATCGATCATATTACAAAAGAAATTGTTTATACTGAGTATATTTCCTATTCCCTTTTAGTCGCCTCCCGGTTTGGATTGGCTGAAGATTTCAGTGTCGGATACAATAACTTGGCACAATATCAGCTCGGCCGGGCCGATCTCAATAAACTCCGGGATGGATACTATTATGATATTCAGATCGCCATAAATGATAACTGGGGCGGATACGTTTCTACAGCTTGGGACAACGCCAACTTTCAATATGATGATAATATAAACACGCCTCCATTGGCACCATTAACCGGGTTTTCACCACATATGGAGATTATTAAAACACTGCGCCCGCTATTCAGATGGAATCCCGCCGTCGATTATGATGTTCGTGATCGGATAAAATACCGCGTCCAGATCAGTCGGGATTCAACATTTACCAATACCCGATTTATTACACAGGATAGTCAATACAATTTAGCCCAAATTCGCCTGAAAACAACCCTGGTTGAAAACACATTGTATTATTGGCGAGTGCGCTCCATTGATTTGGAAGATGCTTTATCGCCCTGGTCCGAAATCAAGCAATTTACCGTGAACCAGTATAATGAAGCTCCCTCAAACACCGTTATAACCCTTTCACCGACCGATCTTACAGAGATTGCCGAATCCCAAATCTTCAGATGGATGCCGATTTTTGATCCCGATCCTGGAGACTCGATTCATTATCTTCTGGAAATTGACAAGGATGGTCGTTTTATTTCACCAATTATTCATCAGTCTATTCCATCAATTACCCATGCTGCAGATATAAGCAAATTGGATACTTTATCCTGTATATTGTCTTCTATTCACGACAAAGAGAAGCTTCGGGACAATCAATTGTACTATTGGCGGATCATTGGACTAGATAAATTTAATATCAGCGGTCCACCTCCAGAGATTCCATCTCGTTTTGTTTATAATCAAGTCAACGACCCACCGCAAATTGTTGAGGGCAGATTTGTTCCCTCTGATGGAGAAACGATCAACTCCCGTCGGCCAACTCTTTTTTGGGATCCCGCGGTTGATCCGGATTTTTCTGATATGCAATTCAATCTATATTATCAAATTCAACTATCACCAGATGCGCTATTTACCGAGCAAAGCTGTCTAATATTTCAAACAAATCCATCTGAAAACAGGTATCAGCTGAACCAAATACTTGAAGAGAATAAAAAGTACTACTACCGGGTTCGGGCCATTGATTCACATGGCGCAATGTCAACGTGGTCAACAATCAACTCATTTATCACTAATGAAATCCCGGAACCGCCAGCACCTGTATCCGGAGGATTCATTCCGAAGGATTCAATAATTGTGGCCACATCGGATCCTATGATCACCTGGCTGCCCTCATATGATCCCGATCCGGGACAATATGAACGTGATTTGGTTTATGATATACGCTATTTTTTAACTAAAAAACCAAATAAATACTATTACATCCAGAGTGAAAAAGGTGTTCCAAGCGTACAACTGGTGTACCTAAAGGAGGATGAATATTACGGATATCAGGTTGCCGCTACTGATCAGGAAGGATTGACAAGCGAATGGTCAGATGTTCAGTATTTCGGTGTCAATGCCGATGATAATCCCCCGGGCTATTTTCAATTGGTCTCACCGAGATTTTATGAAGATTCTGTTTTAACAGACGCCCAATTTCAGTGGCAAGCCAGTATTGATAAAGATCTTTCCGGAACGGTTCAATATACTCTTTACTACTCTACCGACAGTACTTTTTCTTTAAACAGCCTTGAGATTTTCATTGAAACCGACGATAGTCTGTATGCCAGTTATCAGCCGGGGTTTCCTCTCGACCGGGAAACCAAATATTTCTGGAAAGTCGTGGCCACGGATAATAACGGCAATCAAACATGGGGATCAAACAGTAATTTTAACCCCTTTATATTTACAACTATCGGATACAGTAAATTCAGCAACGGCTATCTGCCAAAAAGTTACGCTTTGCAACAGAACTATCCCAACCCTTTTAACCAACAGACGACCATTAAATATTCTGTCTCAGAGTTGGGATCGGTTGAGGTTACTATCTATGATGTTCTCGGCAAACAAATCAGGTCCCTGGCAAACGGTTTTCATCAGCCGGGAATATATGAAGTAAGTTGGGACGGTACGGACAGCAATGGATCGCCAGTCCCTGGCGGCATGTACATTTGCCGCATGAGTGCCCGCAACTTTATCTCTAATAAAAAAGTATTACTGATGAAATGATAATTTATTGGTGTTCTTCGCGGATACTCTTTAAAAACTCAACGTAGTTGACGGGCAGGGACCAGTAGTATGCCTGCTCAAGAATAAAGTCCATCAAATTCCGGCTATAAGAGGGCCTTCCGCCAACATCGGTAACATATAAAAACGCTTCGGCGGTTCGTCCGTCAATAAAATGAAGCTCTTTTGTGAGTTTTTCAAATTCGCCCAGAGCCTCTACCTCTTTAATATCTAACAAATGTATGTCTCGCATCGACAAACACCAGACTATGCCCCAGATAGAAGATGATTCGTCTTCAGTAATTGTGATTTTTCCTTGAGAATTAAAGGTTAGACGGTGGCCGCGCAGCTCGGCGACTCCTTCAAAAGAAACTCCGGGACAAATATCTCTAACGATGTCCTCGTTCATATTGTCAGCATAGGCAAAATAAAGCCGGGAATTTTGCATGTCCCATTCTCCCCGAAATAGATCCCTTTCAAAACGCACATAAAAATATTAACAATATGCCCCTAAAAGCAAGGTTATTGTAAGAAAAATATTTTATATCGTTATTTAGTCTAATTCGTCCGAATTTCTGCGAGTGCCAACTGGTTAAACCATTATAAAAAACTCAATCGGGCGAAAAAATGCCGGAGCGGTGAATCATGGTGATCTAAAATACGCATCCCTCTCAGACTTTCACGATTTTTATAAAGCCGGATAACCGATTCGGCAACGTATTCCAGATGACCACCAGTATATACTCTTCTCGGAAGTGCTAATCTCACCAAATCCAAATTTGGATATCTTATCTTTCCCGTTGTCGAGTCCTTTTGGGCAAACATAAGGCTGCCAACCTCAACGGCGCGGATTCCTGATTCAAGATATAGGTTTACAACCAGCGATTGTCCGGGAAATTGATCCCGGGAAATATGAGGTGAAAATTTTAAAGCGTTGATATACACTGCATGGCCGCCCGTTGGTTTCAATATTGGGACACCACCTTTTTCCAGTAAGTCGCCAAGATATTTCACCTGTCCGACGCGATAGGCCAGATAATCCTCATCCTGAGCCTCGATCAGCCCCCTGGCAACCGCTTCCAGATCGCGTCCGGCCAAGCCGCCATAACTGGGAAACCCTTCAATTTGAATCAGCTTCTCTCTAAACGGATCCAACAGATTGGGATTATTAAAAGCCATAAAACCGCCAATATTGACAATGGCATCCTTTTTGGCGCTCATGGTACAACCATCGACGTAACTAAACATCTCATGGACAATCTCGGGAATACTTTTGGAAGAATAACCAACTTCACGCTGCTTGATGAAATAGGCGTTTTCAGCAAATCGACAGGCGTCAAAAAACAGGGGTACACCAAAGCGATCACACACATCACGAACCTGACGAATGTTTTCCATGGAAACCGGCTGGCCACCGCCCGAGTTATTGGTAATTGTAATAAACACCACCGGGACATTCTTCGGCCCGTGTTCGTTGAGAACCGACTCTAACTTACCAATGTCCATATTGCCCTTGAAGGGATGATATTTTTGTGGATCTTTTCCTTCGTCAATCACTAGGTCCAGTGGAATCCCACCATTTGCTAAAATATTTGCCCTAGTTGTATCAAAATGATTATTATTGGGAACGAACATACCTTTTTTCAGTATTGTTGAAAATAAAATATTTTCGGCAACTCGCCCTTGGTGTGTCGGTATAATATATTTCAAGCCCGTCATTGATTGTACGGCCTGTTCAAAATGATACCAGTTTCGACAATGAGCATAGGATTCATCGCCGGTTTGGATACCGGCCCACTGGTTGTCGCTCATTGCACCTGTCCCGCTATCGGTCAGTAAATCAATGTAGACCTTTTCTGATGGAATATTGAAAATGTTGTATCCGGCTTGTTTTAGGATCTCCTCCCGTTCTGCCCGATCGGTTTTTTTTATTGTCTCGACAACTTTTATTCTAAATGGTTCGGGAATATATTTCGGCATATGTGCGGTCTCCAGTTGATTATTATTGATGGCCCAAATATAATGCTAATCACGGAATTCTAACTGGGAGCCCGCCTTAGTCTCATGAAGTAATATTTTTCAAAAGTGAGTGTACCGATGCCTAATCGCATGGAATTCCGACAGAATTAATTGGATTTCTTTTTAATATCTTTTTTTATTTTATCAATAACTTTTCCGGCGTCTTTTTCGCTATTCTTGAGTATTTTATCGCTCTTCTTAAGAATTGTCTCGGTCTTTTTCACTAATTCAGATTTTTGAGCCTCATTATATGAAATCCCGATCGCAATTGCTAAAATAAGAAATGAAATCAATGCCCACTTAATCAGTTTCCGGAATACCATAAACAAAAATAGAACGAGAACCACTACAAGGGCCAATGCAATTATCGGATTTGCAGAAAGATAGTCGATCCAATTTTCCATAATTTCCTCCCCAATTTTACAAAAGCGCCAGCAGCTCGCGGATCCACTTCCGCTCAGCCTGCCAAAGTGTTAATGGACGAGACAGAAGCGCCCTCTCGATAGCGCTGGGATTATCCACCCGGGTCAACTCTTTGACCTTCATCTGAATCATTCGGCTTAGCTCGGAATCATATAAAGACAATGCTTCTTTCATTTCCTTTTTATCCAGCGTTTCGCCAAAACTCAAGCCTGTCTCAAAAAGACTGTTTTCGCGTTGTGGCTGCGATAGGGCTTTTTTAATTTCTTCACTAAAAAGTTGGCGCCCTTTAAAGGTCACGGAATAGACACGTCGCCCAGGAAGATGTTCCTGGGCTTTAAAATGACTTTCCAGTATGCCGGTTTTTTCCATTTTCTTTAACGTCGAGTAAATCGTGGAAAATCCGATTTGCAGACGATCGCGGATTCCTTTTTCCTCGATGATTTTCTCAACATTGTAGGCATGACATGACTTCTCTCGTATGATTCCCAGTATCGTTAGCTCCAGCTGCGTCATCCCCATCTCTCAATTATATTAATTTCTTATCAGGACTACCTTGAATTTAACGGAATTGTATCTTAAAATGCAAAAAAACTGCACTGATTTATTCTCACTCATCAAATAATTTATCCTCAAGTCCCCGATTCAATTGATAATCCTTAAATCGGATTGAAATCGTACCGCTCATCGGTTCATTCCTGGAACTGTTATTACTAAATCCGGCCGGTTTTTCGATCGATGGACGCCGCATTTCAGGGATCGATTGCAGCATATTCAGATAAACCGTTGTGGCTTCCGGAAGCCAAACTCCGCTGACATCAACGTATTGAATGATAATTACCGATTCTCCCATGTCCGGAGCATTGATAAGAACTTTATCAATTGTCCATCGTTTGGCGTTAACCCAGATAGTCATAACCATATTAACCAGTGAATCTGCCGGGTGCAAATCCAGAACATAGGATTTGCTTTCATTTTGATCGGGCGTACTGCGCAGCTCAACGGTTGAATTTCTTGACAGTAGATCTGTCTGTGACGGTATAAAGCCGATTTTTGGGATAATAGCAAATCCCGCTGTTTTGACTTTAAATTTATCCGGTCGTTTATAAAATATCTGCAATTCCTTGGCAGGCATTCGCAGGTTTGGAATATCTACAACAACTTTCACCATGGCTGAATAATCAGAAACGGAATCCAGTCTTGATTGTACTTTTTCCAAAATTGAGTTTGTGTCTGTTGGTTGTTTCGCCTGCCCCCTTTCAGGTAGAAGAATTATTAATAGAATCGATAGTGTTAATAACCGAAATAAGCAAACCCGTTTCATTATGTTGTAATGTCTTTCCTTGAAAATATTATCACACTTATACTATAAAAGCCCAGGATATAACAACACAGATATCCCACTTTATGGATAATTTCAGCCAAAGGAATCGGGCTTGCAAAGGGTGCAAAAAATACATCGAAATAGGATGTGAACAGATATGGGCGAATCACATCCAGGACGTCAATCTGAATTACTGACAGAATAAACGATACAACCAAGATGGCGTATGTGCCTATTATTGGACCAATTCCATTGCTGGTAATCGTGGAAAATAAAAACGTCAGCGATGCGACTACCATCTGGACAACCACCGCGAGCAGATACGCAATCAAAAACCGGAACAGCGCTTCATTCTGGGATAGAATCAGGATGCCCTTATCAAAAACAAACAAGTCGCCGCCGCCAATGATTAGCATGCCCGAGCCGACACTGATTATCCCGAGAAAAAATACAATTACGAACGTATAAAAAAAGGTCGCCAGAAATTTTGCCGTGACAATTTGAAATCGTGAAATAGGCCGTGTCATTAAAATTCTAAACGTCCCGGCCGCTCCTTCACCAGCCATAATATCACCAGACACCAAAACGATAAAAAACGGAAAATGGACCCATAATACATTCATCAGATAATAGGAGACCAGGAGTCCGTTTACCAATGTTCCGACAAACAGAACCGAATCACCAAGGGAACGCAAGGCTTGATCCTGTACTTCAAATCCATAACGGTGAGCAAGATACATGATCATCGGCACCAGAATCGTGATCGTCGCAAAACCGATATACGTCCGCAAACGATTAAATATTTTCAGAATCTCAAAATAGATTAACTTGATTAAAACAAACATATTTTATCCATGCCGGGTTTTTAAAAGAGATAAATAGTAATCTTCAAGCGATGTTCTTGGTACAATCGAAAACACTTTGAAATGATTATGTATCAGAAATTCTGCCAGCGCAGGGCGTTTTTCCACAGATACATGAACTTTCAAAAGCCCGTTTTCCATAGTAATATCTTTGACCCATTTTTCAGTTTTTAAATGATTCAATGCCCGTTCGGGATTATCGACCGATATTTCTGTCACATAAAATTCTGTTTTATGTAGCAATTCCTCAACGGATCCTTGAACGATCAGCGTACCCTTGTCTATTATCGCCATGTGGGTACACACCTGCTCGATTTCATGCAGCAGATGTGATGAAAGTACAATCGTCATGTCCTGTTCTTTTGCTAACGATACAATGAGTTCTCGTATTTCATGAATACCTTCAGGATCAAGTCCGGATGTTGGTTCATCCAGAATAACCAGTTCTGGTCGATGAAGCAGGGCCTGGGCAATTCCAAGGCGCTGTTTCATGCCATGAGAATAATTGCGTACGTTGTCCCTGGCACGATCCTGAAGTCCGACAATTTTAAGAATTTCATAAATTCTTTCTTTATCAACGCCGCCACTTAATGAACCAAGAATCTGAAGATTCTTTTCTGCGGATAAATAGAGATAAAAATCGGGTTTTTCGACCAGAGCACCAATCCGGGAGTATATTTTTTGTCCCGAGTATCTCAATTTTTTTGAAAGCAATTCAAACGAGCCGGAACAAGGCCTGATAAGGTTCAACAACATCCGGATAGTTGTACTTTTACCGGCTCCGTTTGGTCCCAGGAAACCAAATATTTGACCCCTTTCCACCGATAGGTTCAGGTCTTTCACCGCCCAGCGGCTCCCAAAGCGCTTACTCAGATTAAATGTTTGTAATATCATATTTTGCCCCACTGGCGGTCGTCAATTTAAAGCGGAAAAAATCATAATCCAACGGAAGATTTAAAACATTGATGGAATTGGGTCGCCTGTTATCGATACAAAAACAGCTTGTATTACATCCAAAGTTGACGATCCAGGCTTCTGTACTGAATCGCTTCTGCAAGATGCTCTGGCAAAATTTCGGCTACGCCTGACAGATCGGCAATCGTCCGGGACACTTTCAGGATTCGGTCGTATGCCCGGGCGCTGAGTCCCAGTTTCGTAATGGCGTTATGAAGTAGTGTCTGTCCGGTTTTATCGATTTTACAAAAGCGTTGAATCATTTTTGTATCCATGTCCGCATTCGCATATATGCCATTATACTGAGAAAATCGGTCAGTCTGGCGCTTCCTGGCCATCTGTACTCTGCTGCGAATATTTTCGGACCGTTCCCCGGAACTCTTGCCAGACAATTCCGATATTTTTACCGCCGGAACCTCGATATGGATATCGATTCTGTCCAATAAGGGACCGGAAATCCGTGACATGTATTTTTGGATTTGCATTGTCGAACAGGTGCAATCATTATTCGGATCGGTACTGTAGCCACATGGGCAGGGATTCATGGCGCCAACCAGTATAAAGTTAGCTGGATATGACAGCGACATCTGGGCCCGACTGATAGTTACAGTATTGTTCTCCATGGGCTGGCGAAGTACCTCCAAAACGTTTTTCTTAAATTCTGGCAGCTCATCTAAAAACAACACTCCATGGTGGCTCAAACTAACCTCGCCGGGCCGGGGGACCTTGCCCCCTCCAACCAGCGCAGCATCGGAAATTGTATGATGGGGTGATCGAAACGGCCGGGTGGCAACGATTCCGGCACCCGTCGGAATTATACCGGCAACAGAGTGGATTTTCGTCGTTTCAAGCGCTTCATTTAGTGTCAGGTTCGGCAATATTGACGGGAACCGTTTCGCGAGCATGGTTTTTCCAGATCCGGGCGGGCCTATCATTATTATATTGTGGGCGCCGGCGGCAGCCACCTCCAGGGCTCGCTTTGCATGTTCCTGACCCTTGACATCGCAAAAATCCTGTTCATATTGCCGGTGTTCTTCAAACAATTCTGATACGTTTACACGAATAGTTTCCGGTCGGAAATTTCCGTTTAGAAAATTAATGGCTTCCTGTAGTGATTCTACGCCAACAACATCCAGCCCGCCGGCAATTGCGGCTTCCCGCGCATTTTCCCTGGGTAGAATCAACCCTTTTACAGATTTATTCTCCTGGATTGAAACAGCAATCGGCAGAGCGCCCCTGATTCCACGAAGCGTACCGTCCAACGACAGCTCCCCAAGAATCACATATTCATCTAGAAGTTTGGTCGATATCCGATCGGCAGCATTGAGGATACCAATGGATATCGGCAAATCGAACGCACTTCCTTCTTTACGAATATCCGCCGGGGCCAGGTTAATAACAATTTTATTGTTCGGAATAAAAAACCCTGTATTTTTTATCGCCGACATAACCCGCTCTTTGCTCTCTTTTACGGCACCTTCCGGAAGTCCCACGGTTATAAATCTGGGTACCTGAGAATTGCCAAGGTTACATTCAACGTTTACCACGTAAGCATCAATCCCTAACACGGCAGCGCTTTTCACAAGTGAAAACATTGACATTTCTGCATCCTTTTTTTATTCCTTGTCTGAATATATCGGTTTTTTTAGTGAGTTACAAAAAAAATCGACAATATTTGCCGGATCTGACCATATCATAATGATATATTTCGTATATATAAATGATATTGATCTGTCATAAGATCGTTGTAATAAAACATTACCGCTCGTCGATAAACCAAGAGATGGCATTCATTGGCATTGATTTTGTCATTAGTATAAGCGGAAAAAAAAGGAGTTTGCAAAATGACATTAAATACAATAAAAAAAATCCTCCACTATCTAATAATTCCCCTGATAACACTTTCCCTTTTCCGGCCAATGTTTGCAGAAAATATTTTCGATGCCGGCGGCCGGAAGATCCCTGACTTGGGAGACCAATATAAGCAGGCCGCCATGGAATTGGAAAGCTGGTTTAAAAAAAATCCGATCCATATTAACGAGCTAGATGCTATCGATCAACCTAATTTAGGTTACTATTTTGATAATATATCCTTCAAAGACGCTTATAAACTAAATTATTCCGGAAGTACCGGCGTAATCGTCAGCGGCAGTCGCAGCTGGAATTCAACTCCGGTTCTGCAAAGAGAAGACATTGTCGTTAAAATTGATGGTGTAATTATTAAAAACCGATCAACCCTTGAAGACATTATTGAAATAAAAGATGTTGGGGATACAATAACCGTTGAATACTTCCGACACGGTGAAACATTCACAAAAGCTATTCCGGTTTTAAAAAAAGAATCAAGCCGGGACAAGGATTACATGTTTATTAATATGGCTCATAAAAAAAGTCGCGGGCTTGGTGGCGGGGCGTATAAACCGATGTTTATTAATGCCGATCAAGCAAGCTTTAATAACTTGTTTGAAAGCCTTGGATTCAATAATCTATCAGAAATCGACAATCTGTATCATGGATTTGATTTGCAAGGCCTGGTTGGAAACGGCTATTTTATTGGAGGCTATGGCGTCTGGTCGGGTCAACAACAACATATCAATTATACGATTGGTTCGTCTATTCCGGTTAGTCGAAATTTAAAATATAATTCTGGCATCGGAGGTGTTAGTTTGGATAAACGCTACCGATTGGCAGACAATTGGATTGCTTCTGCCGGAATTATGGTTGGGGGCGGTGGCACACGGTTTGAAATCGATCAGATCGAAAATACTATCGATTGGAATCAGATGGATTCTGACACCAGTGGTTCAT
>JAFGXZ010000100.1 GCA_016936335.1 Fidelibacterota bacterium | reverse complement strand
CGTAGCGGCAGTATGGCGACCGAACAGAAACTGGATTATGTTAAAAATGCAGCCAAATTTATTGTTCAGAACATGTCTGAAGATGATATTGTTGCATTAATTACCTATGAATCTAGGGTACAGGTGATCGTACCAGCCCAGGCAGTTAAAAATAAACGGAAAATAATCGGACTCATCGATGACATCACCAGCGGCGGCTCGACAAATCTTAGCGGTGGGATGCTGGAAGGGTATTCTCAGGTTGCTAAAAACCTGAAAACCGGTCAGGTCAATCGTGTTCTCCTATTGTCGGACGGATTAGCGAATGAAGGAGTGACAAGAGCGGATAAATTACAGGAAATCTGTTATGACAAATCCCTCCAAAACATGTCGATGTCCACCTTTGGTGTCGGTGCGGATTATGACGAGGACTTGTTGCTTGGATTAGCGGAACTGGGTGTCGGAAATTACTACTTCATCCATTCGCCGGAGGAGATACCGACGATATTTGCCAGTGAAATGTCCGGTTTACTGGCCGTGGCCGCCCAGAATGTGAAAATTCAAATTAAAACCACTTCAGGAGTCAAGGTTCTCGATGTTTTTGGTTATCTTTCAGAGACCAATGACAATCAGACTGAAGTGGCGGTGGGAGATATTTTTTCCAATGATCATTACTCTATCACTTTTAAACTGAAATTGCCCGAGACAATTGCGGATTCATTGAAACTGGCCGAAGTGGCACTGCAATATGATGATGTGGTAAACAAGGGCAGGCGGATTCAATCGAACTCTCCGGTATTTATCAGGTCTACAACAAAACCGGAAAACCGGGATTATTACCGGAATCCCTATGTAGGAGAACGGCTGACTTTAATGAATTCCACCCTGGAATTGCAGTCAGTTGTTCAACGGGCCAATGAAAGCAATTTGGGTGAAATCCAGAACACCCTGGCGAAACAGGCGACCCAGGTGGCCGTTTCTGCAAAGGAATACAAAAGCCCGGACCTTAAGAAACAGATTTTAAATATTCATAAATATTCCCAGCAGTTTGCCGAAGTGGAAAAGAAAGAAATAGAATATATCAAATACAGTAACAGCAACCGCGCAACCAGCAGTTCCGCCACCGATTTACAGATGATGAAAAAAACAGCTAAGTATAATTCCTACCGGTTGCAAAAACGGGATATTCAGGAATCCACAATCTTTGAAAAACCCAGAGATGATATTAATGATTCTTTAAAAAATAAGCCTTCACTGAAACGGATTCCCGACCCTCCGGATCCAATCCGTTTGCCGGTGATAACTCCAAAACAGAATCCCGACCTTAATCTGCCAAACCGGGAAAGACCGAAACCTGAACCTGAAACGATAAACAGTAAAACCGAAGCTGAAGAGATTAAACCTTTACCGTCACCGCCGGATATTAAGAAATCAAAAAATAGTGATGCAAAACGGAAAAAACCACAACTAAAACCGGATAAAACTGATACTAAAACAAATCCCGGAACGATTCAGAAAGAGATCAAACCGAAAAAGCCGCCGGTTGTAAAAGAAATCGTAAAACCCAACGCAGAGGATAATAAAAAGGTGGACGAGCCGGATAAGGTTAAGCCGGAGCAATAACATTTTTAAAGTTATTCAGAACTAAAAATTTTTTTAAATTTATCAGGTTTCATGCAATGCTGCTTATTGCGGCAGGTCATTACGAAATCCATCAATAGAATAAATGATCAGGGCAATCCAGATGATTATGAAACCCACGAGTCGTGATGGCGACAGTGGTTCATGATACGCAATTAATCCGATAAAAAAGTGTAGCGTTGGTGTGATATAATGGATAAAACCAACGGTACTCAATGGTATCCGGCGGGCACCGGCGGCAAACAGAATCAGGGGAATAGCCGTAATTGCTCCAGACATTATCAGGAGCAGGGAGGGAATCCAGCCGGTATAAATAAATGCACTTTGTCCGGTAAATCCGAAGTACAGAATGAATCCAAAAGCCGGAATGAACATAAATGCGGATTCGACATTCAAACCTTCCACGGAGTTTAATCCGGCAGTTTTTCGAAGCAGCCCATAGGTTCCGAACGTTAACGCCAGCGTCAGGGCAATCCAGGGGAATTTACCGTATTTTAATGTCAGGTAGGCGACCCCGATCGCAGCAATCAATACTGCCATTTTTTGAGTATTTCGGAGTTTTTCTTTCAGGACAATGACTCCCAACAGGACACTGATCAGGGGATTGATAAAATAACCCAGGCTGGAATCCAGGATAAATCCAGAGTTGACTGCCCAGATAAATACGAACCAATTGACCGATAAGACCGCAGCACTGAAGATAAAGGAAATCAGGATGCGTGGTTTTTCACGAAGCAAATCGAACCACTTCCAGCGATTTCTGAATGCCAGTAGAGTAGCTGTAAAGACCAGCGACCAGACCATCCGGTGGCAGAGAATTTCATAAGCGGGAACGGATGCCAGCAGCTTCCAATAGAAGGGCAGAATCCCCCATAGGAAATAGGCGGTAATGGTTAGAAAAATACCTTTTCGCATGATTGTTGATTACCGGGATTTGTACGACCTAGCAGATAACTGACAGCAATAATTCCGCCGGAAAATGCTCCGCAATGCTCCTTGTGGGAACTGTCGATTCCACCGCCAAATACGGAAGCCACTTTCAGGAAATCAAGATCCTTTGTATTGCTGAAATCTTCGATAATTGCCCGTAATACAGATTCCGCGCAATTAAAACCGGATT
>JAFGXZ010000099.1 GCA_016936335.1 Fidelibacterota bacterium | reverse complement strand
TTTGAATTAAAAAACCGGTCAATCTCCTTATTCAGAGTTTCTAAATCGGTAATTGTTTCTGCTTCGACAGGAATAGATTCCTTAAAAAAACGGCCATAGGCTTTTTTATCAATACGATCGTCCAGATTAATAACAACTCCTTTATCGGTTTTTGACCGTATTAACCGCCCTATTCCCTGCCGAAACTTCAGCACCGATTCCGGAACATAATACTCATTAAATGGATTCGCTCCCGCTTGTCGAAGTTTTTCAACATTAGCTTCGATTATCGGCTCAGAGGGTACCGGGAATGGTAATTTCGTAATTATCAATATTTCCAATGAATCGCCCACTACATCAATTCCTTCCCAGAAACTGCTGGTTCCCAGGAGAACCGAGGCTTTTTCCTTACGAAATTGATCCAGAAGCGCTGTTCTCGATCCACCAACTCCCTGAGCTAATAGTGTAATTCCGTTTTTCTGAAATTCAGTCCGCACTATTTTATATACTGCACTTAAAGTCGAATATGAAGTAAAAAGGATTAGTATGCCTTTATTAAAATGAGTGGCCAGATTAATCAATAACTGTGCAATTGAATTTATTTCACTGTCATGCGACTGACGATGAAAGGTGATAAATTTCATTTGCTTTGGATAATCAAAGGGAGATCCGACAGTAACTGAACAAAAATTATTGATATTAATTTTTGAAATTCCTGTACGATTTAAAATATAATCAAAAGAGTTTGCGATCTGCATGGTTGCCGACGTCAGAATTGTTGTTTGTGTCTCCTTCAGTAATTTTTCAAACAGGGTCTCAGAAATATCCAGCGGTGTACAGGCAAACTCGACCCCGGTCTCATTTCCATTTGTCCTCACTTCGTACCAGAAAATCAATTCATCATCATTCCCGGTTTCCACAGTTTTCAATGTTGATTGATACTCTTCCAACTCGCCGATATTGTTCGTGAGTTGCATGCGTAGTTCATCAAAACCTTCGGGCAGATCACTAACCAGGTTGTCAATTTTCAATATCAGTTCCTGAAGTGCGGAAATTGTATTGGACAATTCATAAATAAACGTTTGTGGTTCAATTTTAATTGCAGGGAATTCCGCATTAAACACTTTATACCGTTGTTTCAGTGAATATCCTCTGTTCTGATACAGTTTTTCAACAGAATGCTGATAAACGGCTTTAAAGAAGATTTCAGCGGCAATTTTCAAATCATTGATATGATCTTTTATGTGAACGATGTCGCTTTCAACTTTACTCAGTTTTTTAAATTGATTCATTAACTGAAGACAATCGATCAACAGTCCTCGTTCGACGGGTTTGGTATTATAAAGAATGTTAAGCCGTGATGTCAGCATCAATAAATTGATTCTGGAAGAAAAATAATTATACGAATTTTTTTCCAGATTGTGTGCTTCATCAATAATGAGGGCTTCATATTGTGGTAATACAGTATGATTTGATGCAGCATCAGAGAGTAACAACGAATGATTAATGACAATTACATCCGCTGTGCTGGCATGAAAACGGGCTTTGCCAAGGAAGCAGCCATCGTATTTTTGGCAAACACTGGTTGTGCAATACCCGGGTTCCGAACATATTTCATTCCAGATATAGGGATTTTGACTGATCCTGAATCCGTTGTTTTCAGCAATATCCCCGGTTTTTGTATGTTTGAGCCAAATTATTATCGGGAGGATTGCCGATCGGTTCGCAATATGCAGTTTATTGCCGATATCCGCTATAAACCGGTTCCAGCGTGTTAAGCAGATATAATTTGATCGGCCTTTCAGCATTACCGATTTAAATTGCAGATTTAATTCATCGTTGACAAAAGGAATTTCCTTGAAGAAGATTTGTTCTTGAAGCGTTTTTGTATTACTGGCAATAACCAGTCGTGAATGTTTCGGAGAATTGCTTTTCTGCCATAATATTGACGGTATCAGGTAGGCCAGGGTCTTACCGACTCCGGTTCCTGCCTCAATAACCGCTGATTTTCCTTTGTTTAATGCTTCAAATACATAGTAAGCCATATCCACTTGCTGAGCTCGGCCTTCATAATTCTCCAGAATTTCAGATAAAACACCCTCAGAGTCAAAGAAGGTTTCTATACTATTTTTAGTATGCTTCTTAGATTGGTTAGTACTATTTTCAATATTTTTGCCATAAATATTCACTGGCGCGACCCAGTCAATTGCCGGCGCACTGGAATTTCCTATACTTCTAATCAGCAACAAACGCTTTGCTGCATTTTGATAGAGCCATTTATTCGGGTCATCAGTATCTTTCAATACAAGATTGATTAACTGAAGTGTATCCAGATCGTATTGGACAATTTTTGGAATTAATTTCAGGAAAATATTTCCTGTGTTAAAGGCATCGGCTTCGGCGCGATGTGCTCCATCAGCGCACAATCCGCAATATTCACTTACTGTTGAAAGCCGGTGATTATGTAAATAAAAATAAAAAGCCTGTGATAATAACACCGTATCGTAAAGAGCATTTTTTATTCTGAAACGCTTGTAATCCGGATGTCGGCGGCAATAGTTTTTTAAAAATCCCAGATCAAAACTAATATTATGCGCAACCAGTGGTAAATCGCCCAGGAAATCAAGTACCTCGGTTAAATGTTCTTCAAAAGGAGCACAGCCGCTGAGCATGTCAGACCGAATTCCGGTTAAATCCTCGATTTCCGGGCTTATCTTGATTCCAGGATCACATAGAAACGACAGAACATCAACTTTTGTCCCGTTCTCGAAAAGGATTGCTGAAAATTCAATAACCGCATCACCGGCCGGATTAAGCCCGGTGGTTTCAAGATCAAAGGCAATAAATCTTGAAAGTTTTAATTCCTTTAAGAGTTCTTTCATCAATATATCTAGAAACCGGCAAAGACTTTTAAAACATCAATGACCAATGAAGGTTTTTTCTTCACCGCCTGCTTGAAAATTCTAATGAGTGTAACCTGCTCCGGTGTCAGCCCGTCCAATGACTGTGCAATATCTTCGTAATCTGTATCGGTCAGATTAATCGCCCATTCTTTTAATCGATATAAGCGTTTGATATCCTTACCGATAGTCTTGTCCCATTGTTTTTGATATTCGCTCAACCGTTTGGCGGAAAAATCTTTGTCTATAACGGCATTGGCGGCGACTAATCCGGCCATCTTGCCGGCTGCCATTGCCGTCGATATTCCACCTCCTGTCAACGGATTGACCTGGTGTGCGGCATCGCCAATGACCATCAGTCCATCGTCAACCAATTTATCCAAAACTTTAGAAACAGGCACACCACCGGCGGTAGTCGTAAGAACGGAC
>JAFGXZ010000098.1 GCA_016936335.1 Fidelibacterota bacterium | reverse complement strand
GTAATTGCAACCTTTGCCATTGTGAACTCCTTTAGTCATTTGTTTGTATTTTACCCGATCACTCTATAGCGGAGGAACTTCAAACGTATAAAGATCATCCGAGTCGGTCAACATTCTCAATTTCTGCCTGGCATCCACATGTTCCGGATCCAATTCCAGGACTTTCTTTAAATATTTAATTGCATAATCCTGATTATCAACTCCCAAATATGCTAACGCCAAGTGATAATTGGCTGAAACGATCTTGGGATCTTCTTTTAGGATTTCCCGAAGACAATCAATCGCTTCTTCGTATTTTCCGGAAGCTTTGTAAACAATTGCCAGCTGGTAATATCCCAGGGTGCTGTTAGGAGAATGTTCTGTCAAACGTCTGTAAGCTTCGATACTCTGCTGGAATTGACCCCTGTGATAGTGCGCCAATCCCTCCCAATAAGATGACATATACAGTTCCGGTTCAATCGAATTGATATGATGAAACATTTTGATCGCATCGATAAAACGAGTCGCCCGGAAATAGGAAATTCCCAGCCGGTACAATGCAAATGTGTAGTCGGGCTTTGATTTTATGACCGTTTCAAATTCATTAATAGAATTCTTAATATCGCCCAGAACATAATACAACTCACCCAGTTTTACCCGCAGGTCAAATTGATCCGGCACTTCCTCCAAAGCCTGGGTAAGTTTCTTGATCGCCAGACTAATTTTCCCCTGCATTTCAAACTCCAAAGCCTCTTGTCGAAGCTTCTCAAGTTCACTCATATTTCCTTTCCTTTCTACCTGATAAATAGATAAACCGAATCACTACACTAATTGTCAATCCGGTATTTTTCCACTCCAAGTTTAAAAATATCATTGCCTTTAGTATCATTGGCAACAAATACCGGAAAATCAACGACTTTCAGTTCACGAATCGCTTCTGCGCCAAGATCATCATAAGCAATTATCTTCGCCGCTTTGACTGACTGGGCTGTGACGACAGCCGCGCCACCAACAGCCGCCAGGTAAACGGCTTTATTCTTTACCATAGAATCTAGAACCGCCTGTCCGCGCGGACCCTTTCCTATCATTGCTTTCAATCCCGCATCCATCAGTACCGGTGCATAAGGATCCATGCGATAACTGGTCGTAGGACCGGCAGAGCCGATCGCTTTGCCCGGTCTGGCCGGAGCCGGACCAACATAATAAATGACCGCGCCAACCGGATCAAAGGGTAATTCTTTGCCCGCTTTCAACAGTTCAACCAGGCGCTTATGGGCCGCATCACGAGCGGTATAAATTGTTCCACTTAAAAGCACTTTATCGCCAACATTTAATTTTTCCAGCATTTCTGATGTCAGGGGAGTCTGCAATTTTATTTCCTTTGCCATATTTTACCTCACTTTATTCGATGACAGCACTTTTATGACGATGAACGTGACAGTTGACATTTACCGCCACCGGCATGGACGCGATGTGGCACGGTCTATACAGAATCTGAACCGCTAATGCGGTTGTTCGTCCGCCTAATCCCTGCGGGCCAATACCAAGCATATTGATTCGTTCAAGTATCTCATCTTCCACAGCCGCCCATTTGGGATCGGCATTTTTTTCTGTCAGTGGGCGCAGCAATGCTTTCTTGGCAAGCAGGGCACATTGTTCAAAACTTCCACCAATTCCCACACCGACAACAACTGGCGGGCAGGGATTGCCACCGGAGCGTTTTATCCGGTCAATAACAAAATCCTTCACCCCTTCAATGCCATCGGCAGCTTTCATCATCCTGACTTCACTCATATTTTCTGCACCGCCGCCCTTGGGAGCGACGGTAATTTTCAACGAATCACCAGATACAATTTCCGTATATATCAGTGCCGGTGTGTTATCCTTGGTATTTTTCCGTTCTATTACCGGATCATCGACCATTGATTTGCGCAAATAACCGTCCTGATACCCCTGGCGGACGCCTTCATTGATTGCCTCATTAAAATCACCACCGACCAGATGAACATCCTGTCCTAACTCCACAAATACGACAGCCACCCCTGTATCCTGGCACATGGGCATCTGCTCTTTGTCCGCCATCTTATGATTTTCCAGCATTAACGCCAGAATATCCCGGGCTGTCGGTGATTCTTCTTTTTCCATGAAAAATTTAATCTTTTCCACTACATCGGGACTGGCGTAATAATTCGCATCAATACATAAGTTCCTGATCACAGGAATAATCTGAGCAACATTAATCTCCTTCAAAGATTCCTCCTCTGAAATTCTGATATTGGCAACGAAAACTGTTTTTTGAAATTTCCTGCAAAATCTTGCCTTTAAAAATGGTATAGTGCCACCTAAAATTTAAGATTTTAAGTAATCCGTTATTTCAACTAAAAAATCGTAAAATGAATTAACTTAATCCCGACTATTTCGAAATTTTCAATGCATTAATGCTAATTCATTTTGCCGATAAAACTCAGATAAATCCAAAAATTCCCTTGCAATTAAAATAGAATCTTTTGGCTAAAATGCAAAAGGAAAATTAGATTTTTTAGTTATTACAGGCTTAATTAATTATTTATTTAACAATTGAACCAATGTTTTCCCGATTTCCGCCGGATTCAGTGTCACATTTATCCCGGACTTGCGCAGTATTGCGATCTTTTCCTGAGCCGTACCTTTTCCACCGGCGATGATTGCTCCGGCATGTCCCATCCGGCGCCCTGGCGGGGCCGTGACTCCGGCGATAAATGCAACAACCGGTTTGGAAAAATATGATCGAATATACTCTGCAGCTTCTTCTTCTGCTGTTCCACCGATTTCTCCGATGAGAATAACAGCTTCGGTTTCGTCATCTTTTTCAAAAAGTGGCAATAAATCCAGAAAAGTGCTGCCAATGATCGGATCACCGCCAATCCCGATACAGGTCGATTGCCCAAGTCCCAACTGAGTCACCTGGTGAACTGCCTCATAGGTAAGCGTTCCGCTTCTTGAAATAATTCCAATTGAACCTTTTTGATGAATAAATCCGGGCATGATCCCGATCTTGGATTTTCCCGGCGAGATAATCCCGGGGCAATTGGGTCCGATCAGGCGGGTTTTAGATTGTTTCAGAATGTAATTGACTTTCACCATATCTTCGGTCGGAATACCCTCGGAAATACAAACAACAAGATCCAGTTCTGCATCGATGGATTCTAGGATTGCATCCGCAGCGAAACGGGGCGGTACAAAAATCACACTCGCGTTCGCTTCGGTTTCATTGACAGCATCTTTTACAGAATTAAAAATCGGCAGACCGTGTTCGGATTTTTTACCACCTTTTCCCGGTGTCACGCCACCAACAACGTTCGTTCCGTATTCCAGCATCTGGGTTGTATGAAACGCCCCCTCTTTTCCGGTAATTCCCTGGACAATTACTCGTGTATCGTCATCAATAATTATGCTCATTGGTACTCTCCATTATTTGCAGCAGCAACAACCAATTGTGCAGCCTCTTCCAGCGAATCGGCAATTTGAAAATCCAGGGGAGATTCCGCCAGAATCTTTCGGGCCTCAATGGCATTGGTACCCTCCAGCCTAACCACAACCGGAATTTTGATTTTCAGGGAACTTAAAGCATCGACGATTCCCTGAGCCACCCGGTCACAACGAACTATGCCACCGAATATATTGATCAAAACCGCTTTGACACTTTTATCAGACAGAATAATTTTAAATCCCTTTGCCACTGTTTCTGATGAAGCGATTCCGCCCACATCCAGAAAATTCGCAGGCTCACCTCCATGCAGTTTAATGATATCCATCGTCGCCATCGCCAGTCCGGCTCCGTTGACCATGCAGCCGACATTACCGTTCAGACGAATATAATTCAAATTATATTTCGAGGCTTCCAATTCTGACGGTTCCTCTTCACTGGTATCTCTTAATTCAAGGTATTTTTTATGCCGGAACAGTGCATTGTCATCGAAGTTGAGTTTGGCATCCAGAGCAATGATATCACCCTTTTTTGTGATTACCAGCGGGTTGACCTCCACCATGGATGCATCGGTTCTGCGAAACACATTAAAAAGGGATATTAAAAATAAATATCCTTTTTTCGCCAGTT
>JAFGXZ010000097.1 GCA_016936335.1 Fidelibacterota bacterium | reverse complement strand
CCCATTCTTTCAATAATATATGAAAAGATCAGTGTCAATAACGCAAAAATTGCGAACAATGTCGCCGGATGAGGCAATTTATTACCAATTTTTTCTATGACATCCAGCATCCTCAAACTGAGTGATCGTTTATTGGGATCAGAACTGCGTTTTAATAATCGGTTTAAAAAGCCTTTTAGCGGCTTTTTATCATTTTTCAGTTTCGTTACGGTCATTCATTTCTCCTCAATTACTTATTCCAAAAATACTTAAATTATTAAAGTTAAAGTACTGCGTATGATACAAAACATCTCACAAAAATAAAAATCATTTGGCGCTATTTATTTTCGACTTTTTAATCCTGATATTTCTATGTATTTTTTATTTTAATGATGACGTCTTAAAATATTTACAGGATATAAAATGAGAAAAACGAAATTAACCGTGATAACGAGCTCTTCATTGGTTCTAAGTATTATGCTGATTGCACTCGACCTGAAAGCCGATCATTTACCTGACTTTACGATTAGTAAATTTTTTAATGAACAAATTTGCACGTATAAATTTGGCACAGATGTTTCGATCCAGATCAATGCGCCCGCTCCCGATTCTATGGATGTAAATAGACCTACCAGTCTGATTTTATTTGCGTTACCGAATGGAAATACAACAGCGTGGACAATTGGAAAAGAAGCCGGCCCGAACGATGACTGGCATTATGAAATTCAGCATATTGGTGCCCAGACCCGATTCATGCGAAATTTAATCAAAGACAAAAACATCGTTATTGCCTATCTCGAAAACAATGATTTAAGCTGGCCAGCCTGGCGTGCGAGATATGTTGATAATTCAGAAAGAATCATCAATATTGTTCAGTCAGTCAGGAGTAAAATCGAAGGATATGAGCATAAAGTTGTCTTGACCGGCCACAGTGGTGGTGGAAGTTTAACTTTCGGTTTTTTGAACGGTTGCGATTCCATACCCGATTATATCGACAGGATATCTTTTCTCGATAGTGATTACGCATATTCTGACGCTTCACATCATGGTGAAAAACTCGCCGAATGGTTATCCCGGTCAGAAAACCACTATCTCTGTACAATTGCCTATAATGACAGTATTGCATTATATAATGGAGCACCTATTGTCAGTGCGACTGGCGGAACCTGGTATCGCAGCAAAATGATGCAGAGAAAATTGGCCGAATATTTCGAGTTTTCTAACGAAAGTAATTCCGAATTTCTACAATATTTTGCCCTGAACAGGCGTATTCAATTTCGACTGAAAGAAAATCCGACGAGAGCGATACTCCACACAGTCCAGGTTGAACGTAACGGATTTATCCAGGCTATCTGCTCCGGAACTGAATACGAGGAGGTCGGCTATCAATATTACGGTAATCATGCATATGATCAATATGTGGAAAAATTACCCCCGGAAAACATTCAGTTACTTTCATTAATGAAGGAATCCGATGGCAGTATTCATTTAAAATTTCGGTCTGTTCCCCATGGTGAACAATACGCTATATATATAGGGACGGATGGAGTACATTTCCCGGATACAACGGTTATCACCGATTCCACAACAGTTCTTACCGGACTTGCAAGCGATTCGCTTTATTTCATAAAAATGAGAGCTACCAGTCCTTGGGGACAGTCCGATATATCTGAACTCATGGCCGTAACCGGTGGATCCCGCCTTCCCGAAGTACTGATTGTCAATGGTTATGATAAAATCGATAATTCAAACACCGGCGAATTTATCCGGCAACACGCGACAGCATTTCATCAAAATGGACATTCCTTAATATCTGCTTCAAACGATGCCCTGGCTGCCGGAATAGTCAGAATGAATGATTATAAAATTGTTGACTTCTTTGCGGGACTGGATATATATCTGGACGAGACGATCAGTGAAGGCGAACGTGCTCTGTTCAGTTCTTATCTTGAAAATGGGGGCAATCTGCTTTATTCCGGAATGAATATCGCCTATGATATGATAAGCCGAGGACGGGACTATGAAAAGGAATTTTGCTGGAATTATATGAAACTAGATTATGTCAATCGTTCTCCCCTATCCGCCATTGCAACCTATTCCCAGGTTGAGTTCATGCCGGGAACACCTTTTGGGGCAGATTCTTTTTATTTTGATGTTGGCACCCAGGGTATTTTATTTGTCGATAGACCCAATACTATGCGGGCGATTAACGGTTCAGAACCGTTTTTAAAATTTAGCGGTGTCGACACAAGTAATGGCGTTGCTGGAATATGTTTCAGCGGAATGTTTCCTTCTGGTATCGAACCTGGAAAAATCGTTGTGACTTCAATTCCCATTGAATCAATTTATCCGGATGAAGCCAGAGCTGAGTTTATTGAAGGTGTCATGAATTTCTTTAATTATGTAAGCGAAATTGAATCTGTTGACAAACCTGTTCCACTCTCCTATTCTCTTTATCAGAATTATCCGAATCCCTTCAATCCGGTTACTAATATTTCCTTTGAAGTACCTCTATCCTCCAATATTAATCTGAGTGTTTACAATATTCTGGGAAATATCACGGAAGTGCTGGTAAATGAACAAAAGGAACCCGGTAAATATACACTTTCCTGGAATGCCAGCCACCTTAGTTCCGGTTTGTATTATTATATTTTAAAATCCGGCAAAACCACTATAACACGAAAATGTATTTTATTAAAATAATCTTTATCTCCAAATAATGAATGAACATCATAAAATTTAAAGCTATCCTTTTCGATCTCGACGGCACTCTGGTTGATACTAGCCAGGACATTGTGAAGTCTG
>JAFGXZ010000096.1 GCA_016936335.1 Fidelibacterota bacterium | reverse complement strand
ATGGTGTTCCAAAATCTTTGAACGCCCATTGGGCATTTCCGGTAAACCAATCGAGATTTTCCGATACATGCAGATGCCAATCAAAGAGATCGACAATGTAATTTTCACTCCAATCCCCTTCCTGAGCGATATTCTTTACCCTGACCTGATTGATGGCTTCCTCCCAGCCTTCGGGATTGATCATCCCATCACCGGTAATTGGATTCTCAGTATGCCGTCCCAAATGGCTGGAACCGCCATATTCAGCGTGAAATAACCGTTTATATTCATCCCGGGATTTGGTGATGGCTTTTTCAAAATTTTTATAGACACCGGAATACCAGCCTGCCCAGATCGATGGAGAAAAGATATCTACAATATCAGCGCCCTCATAAAATTTCCGGGTCGCTGTTACCCTGGATGGATCAAGTTTGTGGGCAAGGTCATTCATTTCCGACAAAAACATACGCAAAGAATCCATATCTCCGCCACCTTCGAAATCCGGCAGCCAGTAGAGTTCATTCCCCAGCGACCATATTATAATACTCGGGTGATTGAAGTTCTGCTCGATCATCTCCGATAATAGGCGTTTTGTGTTCTGTTTCCAGATATTGCCGCCCATACCGCCACGACACCAGGGAACCTCGTCCCAGACCAACAGTCCCACTTCATCGCAAGCCCTGTACACTTCTGGATCCTGCGGATAATGCGCCAACCGGACGAAGTTTGCCCCCATCTCCTTGATCATCTGCACGTCCTTACGGTGCAATTCATTCGTCAGAGCATTTCCAAGGCCAGCCCACTCTTCATGGCGATGAGTACCCCGCAACAGTAATCGTTCTCCATTCAAATAAAAAGGACCATGTTCTTTGAATTCAAACCAGCGATAGCCAAATTTTTCACTCACTGAATCAATGATATTTTTCCCTTCCATCAAACAAACATCCACAGAATAGAGATTCGGCGAATTCGGTGACCAGAGATCGGGATTAATTACCGTTGGAAATGACAATTGCAGTTCATTACTCCCTCGTTCCAACTTCACCTTTTTCTCAATTGTCGAAATCACAGTACCGTCCGGATTAATTAACCGTGCTTCAAGTACTCGTCGCAGGATTTTTGAATTAGAATTCATTACACAAACATTTATCTCTGTTTCAGCACATGACTTGGAAACTTGCGGCGTTTTTATTTTCACTCGTTCAATATAGTCTGCCGGTATAACTTTCAACCAGAGGTCACGGGTAATACCGCCAAAAATGAAAAAGTCAGATTTCTGCGACGGAATAATGTCGGGATCATAGGAATTATCCACCCGAACCAGAATTTCATTCAATTCATCCGGCTTAATGAATGAAGTAATGTTGATCTCAAAACCCAAATAACCACCGATATGTCCACCGGCTTTTCTGCCATTGACATATATGTCGCTCCTGATATTCGCACCCTCAAAATATAGCAACAGTTGCTTAGACCCGTTCAATTTTGGAATGTACAACTCCTTTTGATACCAGCCGGCATCTCTTCGATAACCGGGAGTATTATTCGTCGCATCCAATGCATTCCATGTATGTGGCAAGTCGATTTTCTGCCAGGGTTTTGTGGCCAGATGCAGTTGCTGAACAGTCTGAATCGGCTCTTCCAGGTAGTACCAGTGCTCATTCAGGTTGATTATCTGTCGTCCGGTGCCTGCGGCGGGATTGATCATCTGAAATTGCTGGCTATCCAATCGCCGTTTAATTGCTTCAATCAAATAATAATCTCCGGGCGGATAGGATTCATCCACACCCCATTTCTTATGATAATGATATACCGTATGAAGCAGAATTCCTTCCTCTCTCGGTCGCTTTGATTCGGTAAATAAATAGCTGTTAATTAAATTAGATGTGACTTCATCTGCGATTTTCTGATATTTTTGTTCTGCACACTTAATCGTTGACATATCCGCCAGCTTGTACAGTCCCGACGCCGCTATAGCTCCTGCCGATGCATCCCGTAATATATCTTCGCCGGTTAATGATAGATCCCAATAAGGGACTTTATCCGACGGTAAATGATCAATAAAAAAGTCTGCCATGCGTTGGGCTAACTTTAAAAACCGTTCATCCTTCGTATGCTGATAAGCCGTCGTAAATCCATATATTCCCCATGCCTGTCCCCGTGCCCAGGCAGATTCATCGGCAAAACCCTGATGGGTATATTTCCTGACAATTTCACCCGATGTGGGATTGAATTCCACCACATGGTACGACGATCCATCGGAGCGGATCAGCTCTTTCATCGCCGTTAATGCATGCCTATAAGCGGTTTCATAATAACGGTAATCGCCAGTCTCTTTTGCTGCCCAGAATAGCAATTCAAGATTCATCATGGTATCGATAATCATCAATCCGGCACGATCATCGGAATAAAGCTTCCCCCAGGCTCTGATAAACTGACCTTTTTCATTGAATCGCTTCATGAGCATATCCGCAGCCTGAATCGCGGCATTACGATATTTTGAGTCGCCGGTCCGCTGATAGGTTTCTACACAGGTTGGCAAGAACATAAATCCCATATCGTGAGTATAATCGATATCTGCGAATGCAACCATCAGGTCCGCATGCCGCAATGCTCGTTTTTTAAACTCCTGGTTGCCAGTCATTTCGTACATATACCAGAGTTCTCCGCCAATAAAACCGGACAGCCAATTCGGTTTCTGACGGAATTGCCATTCGCCATCGACTGTATATTCAGGAAAGCGGTTTTTAAAAACATTATCCTTACTGATTAACTGTTCTCCAATTGTCTTTAAGGTCTTCCCATCAGGAATAGTTACAGCCCATAAAATATTAGATAGTAAGATGACACTTAGAAAAAATGGTAATTTATATTTCATGTAAAATCTCACTTTATTTAACCCACAGCACCGGTTGCCGGATTGGATAATTTCGCAGCACCTCTTCGTTTTTCGGGTCTGGTTCCAAGGTATTCCACAAATCAATAAAATCAGAATTACCGAAGGCAATTCCCGCAAACAGAAGAAATGGGTGGCGCACCGGCCAGAGATCAAAATACATTACATCCGGTGGATAAGGCCATTGAGATTTATCCTTAATATACGGAACCATAAATTTAACCGCTGTTTCAATATCCCGCCCGTTATCCAGTTTAAAATCCCAAAGATTTTTATTTTCCGCCGATAATATTTGACAAATCATTGCCATAGCATCCAAGTTGAAAAGCGAATAGCTATAGGGTTTGGT
>JAFGXZ010000095.1 GCA_016936335.1 Fidelibacterota bacterium | reverse complement strand
ATGTTGATATTGCTGTTTTCATAAGTATGTTCCGTTAATTATTAAATCCAGACATTACTTAGTAATTTAACAGGAAAAGAAAAAATAGCCATCAAAGAAAAGGGCTGATCAGTTATAATCAGCCCTTTCCGGAAAAAAATTAAAATTATTGTCCGAACTTCACACGGCCAAGCCAGATTGAAGAATCCTTTTTATCTCGGCCGAAGAAGACAACTTTTGCACCGTCATCAATCAGCGTTGTCGGATACATATCATCTAAGTAATATTCATTCTTCTTTGTGAGACCATAAGATTCAATGTCAGATATGGCAGCGTTACTTATATTAATCGTCACTATACGAGGATATTTGAGTTGGCGACCTTTTTCGACTGCTGTTAATTCGGCAATATAAACTGTCAGTGTTTGTTGATCGGGATTCTCAAAAATTGTATAGTCGATCGGAAAATCCTTGACCTGTTTTTCTGTGCCGATTACATATTGTTCCTTGAATTCTCCATTATCACTGAACTGGAAAATATGAACAGCCGAGCGATCCGCTGTCTGTCCTGAGAAGAAAAAATCGCCAGAAGTGGTCTGAGTGCAGATGTTGCTCATAGTAAAGTCTTTTCCGCTGTAAGATGCGGCTTTTTTCTGGTTGCCCGGTTTCTTCATTTTTAGCCGCTAAGTCTTTGAGATTTATACTGCTCAGATAGTTGACCTCCCCTTTAGCAATTTTCATGATCTGAATGTTATCAAAACTACTTTGGAGATTACCGCCTGCCATATTGAAATATTTTTCTTTCTTCTTTTCAACGGCAGCCCCGTAAAGTATAACCTCATTATCGTTGTTCAAAACAGCATTCTGTATGATCCACAAACCACCTTTACTCTTAAAAGGTATTTTTTCCATTAAAGTGGCGTCTTTACTTACTCTGACATAAAAACAGGCGGAGGGATCCGGAGCTTTATTCTTCATACCGGGTCCGCCCATCGGCGCAAAGACCAACACCATGGAACCGTCTGGTAAAACCTGTTTAAAAGTGACATCCTGTAGAAATTCCAGATTAAAGGTTTCATAGTGTTTTCGGGAAAGATCTTTGGCGGAATATTTTAATAATATGAATATCTGCTGGGGTTCCTTGGTATTGTAATCCATCTGGTCTGAGCGCCCGACAATCAGAATATCACCACTGGCTTCGGCATAATCCCGTTGACGCGACCATAGACTGGGATAGACAAAATTCTGCCGGCCGGTGGTTACTTCAACGGTCGGTTCATCAGTAGAAACGGCTAATTGAATAATTTTTTCACCGGCTTTTTTAGCCATCTTGATAACAAACTCCGGCGCTCCAACCGGCAGTGGCACCAATCCTTCGAATTTGGGCGTAACACGCTGTAGCTCCTCAAAGTTGTATTTCCAGTAGTGAGTGGTGTAGCGATAGTTTCCTCGGTCTTCGACTGTTTTCGCCCAATCTCTCGTCAGTGAGCCCTGACGGAGTACAATTTGTCCGGTAATCGTCGGGTCAGTCCGCACGACTTTGGGATTGTTCCACTCTTTGGATGGTACTGTTTCAACGATAGAGATTTCCGGATACTGTTCCCGGGCTTTAGCCTGTTCCAGGGTCTCATTCTTGATAAGCTCCAGATCATAATCGAACTGGTAAATCTCATTGATAATGGTCTTGCCTTTTTCTCTGGCAAAAATCAGGAAGAAATTCCGGGCGTTCTGATCGTACCAAAAATTCAGCAATTCACCTTTCCGCGCATCCTTCGACAATTCCTGTGTATTATCCTTTTCAAGTACCTGGGCGAAACTCACCAGTGAAACCATCAGGAAAACACAGATACATACCAACAATGCTTTCTTCATTTTCCCACTCCTATTTTTTAATTTGGCTATAAATTAGATTCCGGTTCCAAAAAAATCAATATTCAAGATTAAATTGCTTTTATTTTTTATGAAAAGAATCCATATTTATATCATTATGAATATGAAATTTCTTCTGCTAATACTATTTTTACTGAACCTGTCTGCTTGCACAAAAATTGAGAAAGTTTACCTTTTACCGGAGCGAGAGGAAATTGTGGATGCACTAAACGAAAAGATCGCATCTGACGGTGTATTTTCCATTGATGGATTAAATGACGGTGGGGCTTATTTTTTAGATTATTCTTCTTCGTCGCTTGGAAAAGTCAGTTTTCCGGATACTGCCGAATATAGTATTGATGATATAAAAATAGGACGACAAATTACCCAGATTTTGGATACGACCATCGTTTATAATATCAAATGGGATTCGGCATACGTTAATGTAAAGTATAACTTTAAGGGAAATTTGAAAATTGTGCTTTATGATATTGTCACAGACAGCACCGTTTCATCTGTCAATTACATCGAAGATGAAGTCTATGACACTACCGGTTTCAACGTCGACTCTGTTTATATTGAGTTGTATAATATCTGGCTTTATGATACAACATACACTGTCGATACAAATAGCGTGATTGTTGACAGTACATTCAACTGGAGTTATGAGGACCACTATTCTGCAGTGGATTCAACAACAAAGAATTTTATTCATCGCACAGAACAGAAGGCGATATTTCTGCGGACTGATAATTCCAATAATGCTGTCAAAGATTGGGAATTGAAAAAGGTTACACCAATTGTTTTTGAACCGATTAATGAATCATTTGTCATCAGTGAAGTTGAATTTTCCACATCAGGTAATTCTTCAAGGATTACTTTACCGGAAGATGATGATACAGATTGGCTTGAAACATATTTTGTGAGAGATTCATTAACGGAGATTGATTACCAGGGAAATCTCATTCTGTCATCGGTGACTGTAACAAATACAGATCCTTATAACGACGAACCGGGAGAGGTGATTTTGGCTCATTTTGGGCAGGGAGTCAATGTATACAAAATTCGAAAAGGATTGGCTGATTCTAACGACGATGGCAGCCATTCCGGCAGTTTTACAGTTAATTCCCATGGATCTCATGTCTACCGCTTATTCATCGATGCAATCGATTATCGGACAATATTGACCAGAACAGGTTCTTATAATTCCCATATCATAATGATTCCTTTCCGGGTACCCTAAATTATTCAATTCATTTTACCGGAAATCATGGTTTTAATGAGACCATTCTAAATCCTTGTAAATTCTTGATAATTGGATTAAACTATGGCGCTTTTTGGAGAGGTGTCCGAGTGGCTGAAGGAGCACGCTTGGAAAGCGTGTGTGGGTTAACGCCTACCCAGGGTTCGAATCCCTGTCTCTCCGCGAATATTTTTAAATATCTACGAAATACTAAGTAACTGTCCGCCTAAGTAAAAAGTTGTGAGTTTATGCTATTTAAAAATTTTGCTTTAATTCTCCCTGCATTTTTTTATATTTTACCAATAGTTGCATGCAGAGAAATGACAAGGGAGAGGGAGATTCACTTGAATTATAGTTACAAGTTACTATCGATTTTGCTTATTGCTTCATCACTTTTTGCCCAGACTTCAATTGCTGTTCTTGAACTGCAAGGTAAAGGTCTCTCGGAAATGGAAGCCAGTATTCTCTCTGATCGGTTACGACACGAACTGTTTCAAACCGGCAAATATCGTGTTGTTGAACGCGAATTAATGGGCGAGATCATGAACGAACAGGGCTTTCAATTATCGGAATGCACATCCACCGAGTGTATGGTTCAAATTGGACAAGTGTTGGGCGTGGACCAGATGGTTGGTGGAAGTGTCAGCAAATTTGGGACAATGTACTCTGTCGCTGTTCGGCTAGTCAGTGTTGAAACCGGTGAATTTTTGGGAACAGCCACCTATGACCATGAAGGCCGTATGGAAGATCTATTGAAATACGGAATGAAGGCTGTGTCAGGTAAATTAAGTGGATTTGAGAACAGTGAACCTGTCGGAACATCGACAATCCCTGAACAAGTTGATGTTACTCAGATACCGAATGAAAATAAAGAGATTAGCCAACAGATGCAATCAACCATACCGTCAACTTCTTCTCAAAAAACCAACCAAATTATCCAGCAACCGGTTTCCAAGCCCAAAATCCCAACTATTATGTTAAGATCAGAACTAGGTGTATATGGATTGGCAAACCAGGACAGAAAAGATACATTTGATGGAACAGCAGGGCCTTTATTTGGTGTAAACGGAATTTTTAACATTATGAAACTTCCGAATTTTGGTACTGTTGGATTGTTAGCCGGCATGCAAAGTATACTTCTTGTATTGTCACCACAAGACAGTTATTTAGATTGGGAGATGCAAGAACTTTATGTCGTCACAAAAGCCGGTTTACAGGCCGCTTCTTTGAGCCAATCAAAGTTCAATGTCACCGCAAGTCTTGGATATGCAGCTATTTCCACATCAACGATTCTTGTCGATGAGCGTGGAGATACCAGCGATCCAATTCATGATAGTGCGGGCGGTTTATTCGCAGATTTAATTTTCAGCTACCGGCCACTGGATAAAATAAATTTTACTCTCGACGGGGGTTTTGGTACTCTTGTTGCCGGAAAAGACAATTTTTATGGCGGGGGTAAATTTATTGTCGGTATGTCTTTAAACTTCTAGAAAATATGTCAATGAAATTTATACAGGTTCAATTTACAATTGATAATAAAAGCAGCGCAGAAGAGATCGCCAGGACGTTAATTGATGAAAAAATGG
Source organism: Fidelibacterota bacterium (assembly GCA_016936335.1). GTDB lineage: Bacteria > Fidelibacterota > UBA2242 > UBA2242 > UBA2242 > B118-G9. Next base: position 2,056 of record JAFGXZ010000095.1, on the reverse strand, counting down.
CCGCCTGTGTTCAAATTGTTGGACCGGTTACCAGTATTTACCGCTGGCAAAATAAAATCGAACAAAGCGGTGAATTTTTATGCCTGATTAAAACTGAAAAATCTTTGTATTCAAGACTCGAACAAAGAATTAAAACCTTACATCACTATAAAATACCTGAAATAATTTCCATTGATATTGTGGATATTGAGTCAAATTATTCAAAATGGATACATGATTCTTTAATATAATCCTGTTGTATCTATTTAAATAACAACTGCTTATACTTAAAGTAAAATATTAGATTAATGGACGCTTTGTTTCATATATGACTTTAAATGATTTCCTGCAGGATACTTTATGGTTTAATGAAAAAAATGATTATTTTACTAGCAAATTGAAAAATGCTTAAAGGATAATAGCGATGAGTGAAATAGTGTTATTGATTGTTGGTCTTCTGATTTTGATAATGCAAATCCTGATTATCATCAAGATTAGTAAAAGAGTTGATAGTAGGCTTGTATTAGAAATCAAAGAGCAAAAGGATAAAATTGTCGCCTTTGAATCGAAACTTGATTTGTTCCCAGAACTACTGAAATCGAAAATCGCTGAGTCTATTCAGGAACAGTTTATCAGTTTCACTCAGCGGATTATGGCCCAGATACAGGAATTGGTCGAGAAATTTGGTATTTTTAAATCGGATGTTACAAAATCTCTGGCAGAATCAAGTCTGAAAATATCAACGGATTTAAGCACCTTCAAAGAACTTTTCCAGAAAAGTTTGTCAGCAGATTTTGAAAAACTTACTCAGAATATTGAGAAGAAACTGGATGCCATTAACAATAAAGTCCAGGAAAACCTGAGCGATGGATTCAAGAAGACAAATGAAACATTTAACAATGTCATTGAGCGTTTGACAAAGATCGATGAGGCTCAGAAAAAGATTGACAGCCTATCGACAAATGTAGTGTCATTGCAAGACATTTTAACAGATAAAAAAAGTCGTGGTATCTTCGGTGAAGTACAATTAAATCAAATTCTGTATGCGGTGTTTGGTGAAAAAAATGAAAAAGTCTACCAGACACAATATACTCTGAGCAACGGTAAAACTGTCGATGCAATGCTCTTCGCGCCAGAACCGACTGGAAATATTTCCATTGACTCCAAGTTTCCTCTTGAGAATTATAAGCGTATGACAGATAAATTATTACCAAACGACGAACGCAAACTGGCAGAAAAACAGTTCAAAGTGGATGTGAAAAAGCAAATCGATGATATTGCTGATAAATACATTATTCCCGGTGAAACAGCCGTTCATGCGGTCATGTTTTTACCAGCTGAGGCAATTTTTGCAGAATTAAATGCTTATCATGCGGACTTGATTCAGTATGCTCAGCGGCGAAACATCTGGATTACATCACCGACGACATTTATGGCTGTGCTCAGCACATTACAGAATGTATTAAACGATATTGAGCGTCGAAAATTCGCTGACATTATTCAGCAGGAAATTATCAAATTGGCCGAGGATTTTAGCCGTTATCAAAGTCGTTGGGACAAATTATCCACCCATATCGATACCGTCCAGAAGGATGTAAAGGAAATCCATACATCGACACGTAAAATTTCAAGCAAATTTGAAAAAATCGCCATGGTAGATCTGGAAAAAGAGGGTAATTTGAAAAAGCCGTTACCCGAGAAATTAATCGAAGAAGCGGACGAGGATTAACTATTATATTTTCTGTCAGTATTTGTAATCGCGGTTGGACTTGCCATGGATGCGTTTGCAGTCTCCATTTCCTGCGGTTTAACTGTACCGTCGCCAAAGCGCAGGAATGCGCTGAAAATTGCATCGTTCTTCGGAGCATTTCAGGCCATGATGCCTGTGATTGGATGGAGTATTGGTCGCTATTTCAGCATTTATATCGAAAATTTTAACCACTGGATCGTTTTTATTTTACTCAGTTTTATTGGATCCAGGATGATTTATAATGCCCAAGTGTCTGATGAATGCAAATCTGTTGTCGATCCAAGTAATATAAAAACCTTACTGATGCTGTCAATTGCAACGAGTATT
>JAFGXZ010000094.1 GCA_016936335.1 Fidelibacterota bacterium | reverse complement strand
TAATGCATTAAACGATTATTGTGATGCTGAAATAGATCGGATCAATCGCCCGAATCGACCGATTCCACAAGGGTGTATCTCCCGAAAAGAAGCCCTTGTTTTTGCCGTCGGCCTGTTTGTTTTGGGCAGCTTGCTCGCCTGTCCGATTCTATCACCGGAATTATCAATCATCGTTGGCGTGGCGCTTGTAATGCTAATCGGTTACAGCCTCTATTTTAAAGTGCGACCCCTTTTTGGAAATTTAATGGTCAGTCTGATTTTGGGAATGGCTTTTTTATTTGCCGCCACTGTTTTCGGCGATATCAGAAAGGGTATTCCACCGTTTTTTCTGGCTTTCGGTTTTACCCTGATCCGTGAAATCGTTAAAGATATTCAGGATATGGAAGGTGACCGGACTGTAAATGCCCGGACGATTCCCCTGTCAATCGGAATTCCGTCAACGCGCAGGTTAATTTTCTTTCTGACTGTTGTTTTAATGATCGGAGCACCGATTCCTTATTATTTTGATATATACGGAATATTTTACCTACTGGTACTTATTTTTACGGTTGAAATTCCCCTAGTATATTTTTTATATTCAATCAGTCACGATAGTTCATCTGAAAATTGTGGCCGTTTATCGTCATTACTGAAAGCAGATATATTTTTGGGATTACTGGCGATATTTTTAGGAAGGTATTAAATGGCAACATTTGTCCATCTCCACAATCACTCGGATTACAGTCTTTTAGACGGCGCTCAGACGGTTGAAGGTCTGTTAACAAGGGTCAAAGAACTTGGAATGCCGGCAGTTGCTCTGACGGAACATGGCAATATGTTCAGTGTTGTTCCTTTTTATACGGCGGCTCAAAAATATGGCATTAAACCGATTATTGGCTGTGAAGTCTACGTTGCCGAAAAGAGCCGTTTTAATAAAAAACCGAAAAGTCAGGGTGGTGTGGGGTATCACCATCTTGTTTTGCTGGCCCAAAACAATCAAGGTTATAAAAATTTGATAAAGTTGGTCAGTCAGGGGTATCTCGAAGGATTTTACTATCGTCCGCGAGTAGATCGGGAACTGTTGATTAAATATAATGCAGGATTGATAGCAACTTCGGCCTGTATTCAGGGTAAGATTCAACGGCTGGCGCTCAAAGGAGACCTGGACCGGGCGAAAGAAGCGGCCCTGGACTATGCGGAAATATTCAGAGACCGGTTTTATCTAGAAGTTCAGAATCATTCACTGAAAGAGGAAGAGCGCTGGTATTCGATTTCCAAAAAACTGGCCGAGGAAACCGGCCTGCCACGGGTCGCCACGAATGATTCACACTATGCCCGGGCTGAACACTGGGAGGCTCACGATGTTCATTTTTGCCTGGGACTGGGTAAGGAATTGAGTGATCCCGACCGCCTGCGTTATGAACCCCATGATTACTGGCTGAAATCCTATGATGAGATGTGTGACCTGTTCCCAGGTGATTCGGAAGTTATTGAAAACACCATAAAAATTGCAGAACAATGCAACGTCGAATTGGATATTGGCAAGAATTTTTTACCCAATTTTCCACTACCGGAAGAAAAGCAGAATGAGTCAGCCGACGATTACTTGAAAGAACTGGTTTACGAAGGATTGCAAAAACGTTATAACGAGCTGACCCCGGAAATCAAACAGCGGGCGGACTATGAATTGGATGTTATTAAATGCATGGGATTTGCCGGCTATTTTCTGATCGTCCAGGATTTTGTTCATTTTGCGAAAGACAATGATATTCCAGTTGGGCCCGGTCGCGGATCGGCCGCCGGGAGTATTGTCGCCTACGCACTGGCAATTACGGACATTGATCCATTGAAGTATACATTGATTTTTGAGCGCTTCCTTAATCCCGATCGTATTTCCATGCCGGATATTGACATTGATTTTTGTGATGAAAAACGCAGCCGGGTGATTGATTATATTAAAGATAAATACGGCGCGGGCAGTGTTGCCCAGATTATTACGTTTGGTAAAATGAAAGCCCGACTGGTGATTCGCGATGTCGGACGGGTCATGAGCATGCCGTTACCAGAGGTCGATCGCATTGCGAAATTGGTTCCCGAAGGTCCCAATATTCATCTGAAGGAATCCCTGGAGCAGAGCCGGGAATTGAAAGAGGCCTCAACCCTCGATGATGCGCATAAAAAACTATTTGATATCTCCCTGGTTCTGGAAGGTATGAACCGGCACTCGTCAACGCATGCCGCCGGAGTGGTCATTGCCCCCGGTGATTTGACCGATTATGTCCCTTTGTATCAATCATCTAATGGTGATATCACGACGCAATACGACATGAAAAGCATTGATAAAATTGGTTTACTGAAAGTCGATTTTCTGGGACTGCGGAATCTGACGGTTATTGATAATACCTTATCCGCACTACGAAAGCAGGGTATTGAACTGAATCTTGAAGAAATTCCCGAAGATGATCCAGATACTCTGGCACTTTTCGGTGAGGGGCGCACCATCGGGATTTTTCAGTTTGAATCCGCCGGAATGCGTGATTATTTAAAAAAGTTGGAACCCTCGGGAATTGAAGACCTGATTGCCATGAATGCCCTGTATCGTCCGGGTCCAATGGATATGATCGGTGATTTTATTGATCGTAAACAGGGACGGGCAAAAAGCAGCTATCTGCATCCGAATCTTGAACCGATCCTTAAAGATACCTATGGCATTATTGTTTACCAGGAACAGGTTATGCAGATTTGTAGTGCCATCGGGGGGTTGTCTCTGGCAAAAGCAGATCTGATGCGCCGGGCAATCGGGAAAAAGCAGAAAGCCACCATGAATGACTTGAAAAAGGAATTCATTGAAGGAGCTCAGGCGAAGAATATTTCCATTGCGCTGGCCGAAGAAATATATGCATTGATTGAAAAATTTGCCAGTTACGGTTTTAATAAAAGTCATTCTGCAGCCTACGCGGTTTTAGCATACCGTGTTGGTTATTTGAAAGCCCATTATCCTGCTGAATTTATGGCTGCCAACCTGACCAGTGAAATGAATAATACCGATCGGGTCGTCATTTTATCCAACGAAGTCCGGAGCATGGGCTCGGACATTCTGCCACCAAGCATCAATTTCAGTGAAGTGAATTTTACACCGGAAAACGGTGGAATCCGGTATGGCCTGAATGCGATTAAAAATGTTGGCGGACGGGCGGCGGAATGTGTTGTTGCTTCCCGCAAATCCGATGGTCCCTTTAAAACATTGTTTCAATTTGTCAGTGCTCTGGATTTAAAGTGCGTCAACCGCAAAGCCCTTGAGAGCCTGGTGGCCGCCGGTGCGACAGATGATCTGGAGGGTAATCGTTCCCAGCAATTTGAGGCGATTGATTCTGCGATTCAATATGCCCGGGGTATTCAAAAAGAAAAATGTGCCGATCAGGTCAGTCTCTTCGATTTAAGTGCCGGTAATCTGAAATCGGTTATGCAGGAACCCAAACTTCCGGATATTCCCCGCTGGGATGACAATGAGCGCTGGACCCGCGAAAAAGAGGCTGTGGGAATGTATCTTACGGGTCACCCGCTGCTTCAGTATAAAACCGAAATAGAGTCCTTTTCCAATTATGATTTTACCGAACCTCTTGATAAACTTGACAAAGCTTCCATCCATCTTGGCGGACTGGTCTCGGGTATCCGGAAGCTGCTGGACCGTAAAAACCGGCAGATGGCCTTTATTACACTGGAAAGTCTGAACGGAACCGTTGAGGTTCTGGCATTTGCGGATATTTTTGAAAAGTACCGAGAATATATCCAGATGGAAAAACCAGTGTTTGTGCATGGAAAAGTGAGTAGCCGGGGTGGCGATGCCGGTAAAATTATAGCCGAAGAAATCTGTCCGCTGGAAGGATACATGGATAAAAACTCCAGGAAGGTTCACATCCGATTAACCGATCTGACGATGGATGAAGGAAAGTTGATCGAAATGAAAGAGTTAGCTGAAAAATATCCCGGTGATTGCGACCTGATTATCCATATAATCTATTCTGATAACACGATGAAAGTCGTTCGTAGCGAGTTGAAGGTCAGTTCCCGGAAAAAATTCATTTCCGCGTTGTTGAAACACCTGGGTGAAAATAATTTGTGGGTAGAAGGATGATCGCCGTTATTCAGCGCAGTAAGAGCGCATCAGTTGCCGTTGATGAGCAGATTATTGGAAAAATTGATCACGGATTGCTTGTTTTACTGGGAGTATTTCAGGATGATGAAAAAACGGATGCCGATTTTCTGATATCCAAAATAGCTCATCTACGGATTTTTAGTGATGCAGACGGCAAAATGAATCTGTCACTAAAGGATACCGGTGGCAGTTTACTGGTGGTATCGCAATTTACCCTGTGCGGTGATTGGCGTAAAGGACGCCGTCCCAGTTTTATCAAGGCCGCAGAACCGGTCAAAGGCGAAGCGCTTTATGATTATTTTGTAAAAAAAGCCAGAGCGGAATCCATACTGGTTGCGACCGGGTGCTTTGGAGCCATGATGGATGTAAAACTCACCAATGACGGGCCGGTGACATTTGTTCTGGACAGCCGGACAAACTAACACTAACGATGCAGGTAAAGGACAACTCATATTATAAAATGCCAATTACGAATTGGCCGGAATCAGAGCGCCCCAGGGAAAAGCTGATGCAGTACGGTCCCATGAAATTAAGTGAGGTGGAATTGCTGGCGATCCTGATTCGAACCGGGGCCGGCAGCAGCTCAGCCCTGGATGTAGCCCGCGAACTTATGAGTAAAGCCGGCGGATTGAATCAATTAGCCCGTCTGGATTACAGTGATATTCTGCATATGAATATTAAAGGAATTGGCAAGACGAAAGCCGTGACTATTACGGCGGCAATTCAGCTTGGTCGACGATTACAGATTGAGGAATCAACTTCCCCGGATAAAATATTACGTTCATCGGACGAGGTGGCAAAATTGTACATTCCGAAACTCCGCGATTTGAACAAAGAAATATTTATGGTTTTACTTTTAGCCAGTAATAATCGGCTGATCAAAGATGTGATTATTTCTGAAGGAATTTTGAACGCATCGGTGGTGACGCCACGAGAAGTTTTTCGCGAGGCGGTGGTGGGAATGGCCGCGGCGGTCATTCTGATTCACAACCATCCCAGCGGAAATCCGGAACCCAGCCGGGAAGATATTCAGTTGACAAAGCAAATGACTGAAAGTGGAAAAATGATGAATATCCCGGTGCTGGATCATATCATTATCGCCGGCAATCAACACAGTAGTTTTGCAGACAAGGGATTACTGTAATTGATTTTTTAAATCATGGAAAAATGATTGTTTTATCAGCAATTGATTATAAATTTCCAGATGATGTTATTTATCAAAGGAGTCATGTATGGATTTGCAGAATAAATCCGAATTGGAAATATATATAGAATCTCGCGGAGGGACGAAGCTTGGCCCGATTCTGGCTGATCTGAATCTTCAAAATAATCTGGTTGATGACGCTATTGCGCAATGCCAGAAAATTATTACCGAAGATCCCGGTTCGCCCTATGGCTATTATTTATTTGCCCTGGCAGAAATCAAAACCGGAGAAATTGCCGATGCAATTGAGCATTTAAAACAGACAATTGATCTGGATTACGGTTTTCTGGACGCTTATTATCTGCTTATTGAAATTGGGAAGGATCATCTAAGCCCGGGGGCGCTAAAAGCCTGCTATGAAAAAATTATTGAGTTGAATCCCTTTGATGAAGATGCCAAAACTGAAGCCGGCCGTATTTCCGAAAATGCCGACCGTGAATCCCTGAAGAAAATCCAGTTGCCGGAATTTAAGGTTCATAAAACTGTTTCGCGAACTGTCAAAGAAGAGGTGCCCGTAGAACCAGAACCTGAAAAAATCGTCGAACCTGAGATAATTCCGAAACCCGAGCCAATCAACGAAACACCGCCCCCGGTCAGTTTACAAGAAGAAGAGGCCCATCTTGGGCCGATGATTCCTGACGATGAGGATGAACCGGACTTGGATTTTGAAGGCTTTGACGAACCACAACTGGACGAGGAAATACTTGAGGACCAAGAGTCTGTTATTGAACCGGAGCCTGAACCAGTGAAGCAGATTGTTCCGCCACCAGCACCGGCAGCACCAACAGAAAATGCTCAGCCGGCTCCATCAAGCGCTGCAAGTTCTGCATCCGCATTAAGTGAAATGTTTTCAAAGCTCAAATCAAAACCACTGGAAGAGGTTCAAAAAGAAAAATGGTCCCTGCCGGTAGTCGAAGCACCCGCGCCGCCACCGAATCCAAATGATTTGGTAAAAACTCCAAACATCAAATTTACGGTTCCGCTAAAGGATGAAATTGATCCGAAGAAGAAACTGGAAGAAATCCACAGAGAGATTGGTTTAAAACCTCTCTCCGATAATCTGGAGGCGGAAAAAAAAAAGGAAACCTCTGAACCGGATAGCCTAAAACCGGAAAAGAGCGCTAATATTCCCCCTGCAATCTCCCCAAATGCCGGCAATGGTAGAATCGAACTTAAAATACCTGTTCCTACGTTTACCCTGGTGGAAGTATTCAAGAAACAGAAGTTATATGATGAAGCATTGCAGCTGTTGGATGTATTGGAGAAAAAATCCAAAAATCCTGAGCGCATCGATAAAGAACGAAACGAAATTATGCAGCTAAAATTGGATGAGGAATAAGCGGAATTATTTTTCGTCGCCGATATACTTGATTTCGTAACTAATATCGACCGATTTACTTAGCATCGCCGAAACCGAGCAGTATTTTTCCTGTGATAGTTTAACGGCTTTTTCAATATTTGCCTTGTTTATATTTGAACCCTTGAATATGAATGTCAGGTGTATTTTCGTAAACACTTTTGGGTGCTCATCCTGACGTTCGGCTGTAATTTCTACCTGGAAATCATCAGTCGGAGTACGCATTTTATTGATCAGCGATTCAATGTCCTGCGCTGTGCATCCGCCCAGGGCCATCAGCACCATTTCCATCGGCTTTGAAGCGGCCTCGCTGCCGCCAAATTGTTTCACAGAATCCAGCACAACCCAGTGATTGGAATCTCCCTTGGCTATAAACGTGGATCCTTTTGCGCGATATAGATTAATCTGCATGACTATTGTTTGCCTTTCTTGATAATCATATTCATTTCAGCAATAATTTTGTCAATATCATCAATGTTTTTGGATTTGGCCAAATCTTCGAGAGTACCCCAAACCGGTTCGCCACAGGCGATACAGGCGATCCCGTAGTCTTTTAGGGGGCGAATTAATTCAGGATAATCATTGACAATGTCTTCAATATCGGATGTTCTGGAAATCATAATGGGTGAATATGCCGGCTACCTGGCGGAATCATTATCAGATTTGCTGATGTCGTCAATATTCAGAGAGATGAATAATTTATTGCAAACATCTTCTGGGATGTCGTCGCAATTGTCGATTGTTTTATACAAGTTAACCGTTTTCCGTACCTTATCAACGTAAACCTCGCAGTTGGGACATTCGGCAATGTAATCCTGAATCTGCTTGCAGGGCTCAGAATTGAGATCGCAACCAAGATATTCACAAATCTGCTTATAGAGATCAGAGCTGTTTTTCATATCAAACCTTCTTTGTCCACTAATTTTTCAAGTTCTTCTTTCAGGAAGTTACGGGCCCGCATGAGACGAATTTTAGTGTTTGATGGTGTGATCTGGAGAATATTACTGGTGTCTTCAGTTGAGAGTTCATGAAGATCACGAAGAATAAATACAGTTCGATAAATATCTGGTAGTTTTTCGACAAGTTGGTCGAGTTTTTTTCGAAATTGCTTTTGATTGATTTGGTTGAAATCAAACGTCGGCCATTCCGCGGTTTCGACGGAGCTGATGTATTCGATGTCGGGATCATCGATGGAAACATGCTGATACTTGTGGGGTTTTGATTTCAATTTCCGCAACCCAATATTGACCGCAATGCGATATAACCAGGTATAAAAAGAAGAATTACCCTGGAACTGGTGAATTTTTTTCACCATGATCAGAAATGCTTCCTGAAGTATATCCTCGGCATCCTGCTCACTTCCGGTCAAGCGCAGTCCCAGGTGGTAAATCCGGCTGCGATAATTAATTACCAGTTGTGATAATGCCTGATGATCACCTTTTTGGGCTCTTTCTACGAGTTCTTCTTCAGTCAGTTGTGGTCTTGTTTCCAAAGCGCTGTAATTTAGTAAAAGGAATAGGAAAAACCATCATTGAATTTGTCTCAATTGTAAAAAAGCAGGATTTGTTTATCGCAAAATATCGCTGATTTTTTCCAGAAACACTTGCTCCGGAACAGCGCCCTCAATAGAAGCGGTTTCATTAATTATGGATTTGGGAACACCGCGAACCTGATATTTCTGAGCCAGATGTGGGAATTCCGTGGCTTCGATCATATCTCCGGTTATATTCTTATTGGCCAATGCGAGACGATGGGCGGTGCGGACAGCCGCCGGGCAATAAGGACAGGTAGGTGTAACGAAAACTTCAATGTGAACTGGTTTATTGATTTTTTGAATTTCAACGAATTGTTCTTCTGAAAAACCATGATTATTGTTGGAAATATCGACGATATCTTCAATGACACTCATAAACTCATATCCCGATGGGATTCCAAAAAAACGAATCCCCGGATTCGATCCGTTTTCAGCAACCAATAGTGTGGCCGGAATTTTATCAATTTTGTATTTAGTGACTTCTTCCCGGTCAATTTGAAAATTGTAGATTTCCAACGACAATTTTTCAGACAGCAGCACAAGTTCTTCCATCAGTTGTCGGGTTTCACGGCAGTAACTGCATTCAATGGATTGGGTAAAATGAATAATTTTTACCCTGTCGGTCATAGCCGAAAGTTGTTCCTTAATAAATTT
>JAFGXZ010000093.1 GCA_016936335.1 Fidelibacterota bacterium | reverse complement strand
CTTTTTCCAAACCTAAGATCCCATCTAAATCTGTTAGGATAGAACTTCATTGCATATGTGAAATCGCTTTATGGTTCAAAGGTGTATGATAAGAATTATTTTGGGTCTACGACGTATACCGATTTATTTATAGACGATAAATACTATTCCTTCTAAGCAGAGGGTTGCAGGTTCGAGTCCTGCTCGGGGTGCCAAGAGCAAATCTCCAGTCGGCGAAGTGTACATCAATATACTAATTGACCTGTCAAAAATGATCATTTCAGTGCCATCTCAACGGTAATAATCTTTTTAGCAGTAGCAGTAATTTCAACCCCAGTTGTTTTCAGAATCTTCAGTTCTGTCTGCCGAGTTTCCTCAAGGTTCACCTGCCAGGCGGAATCTATTTCCAGCAAACATTCGATCCTGCCTGTCAGTTGTTCTGCTGTTGGATTAAAGACACGCAAGATTACAGTACTTTGCTTTTCAGAAATTTTCAGTGCGCTGAGAATTAATACATCAGGATGAATTCTAAAAAAAGACATTTCCGGCTGATGAACATTGATACCAGAAGTAATTTGAACCAGCCGGAGTGGAACATTGAATTCTCTTGAGGCGAAATACATCTTCGCTTTCTGCCAGTTCCCAGAATGCGGGTAAATGGCGTAATCATAAACGAATTTCCCTTTACACTGACTGCTCAAGATATAAGGATCATCAGCCCAGGGATTTGCCCCACCGGCAATCCGCGGATAGCGCACACCGTGCAGTAACGTTAATGCAATGGAGCGGTTTTTGTCCTGAGAGATTTCATAATCACGCAAGCCCTTATTCAGAATGGCCAACCCTTCTTTACCATCAAACAAATCAACCCAGTTCTGCTGTGGCTGAATTCCCAGTTCCTTGTCAATCCACTGACTGGAATCCACGGGAAAATCCACCGGTCTGGCGACCGCCTAAGGCCAGCCCTGTAAATCCCGCTCCGTTTCATCAAATACCAGTTCAAACGTCGGCACAAAATCGGGAATTCCACCCTCCAATACAATGCGGACACGTTCACGGTGTTTCATCTTCAAAACTCCAATTTCAGGTACATGGTTTTCACCTATAATATCACCGATAATATTTCACCAAAATTATGACAGTAATAACTGCAAAGTCCTTTTGTGCCACTTTCTTCAATGTTACCGCCTGCAAATCCGATCGGGCTGAAGCCCGCTAACCGAATAGACGAAATACCGGCCCCACTATCTTCAATTCCCACGACATGCGAACGTTGATCAACGGTAATCCCCAAGCCAACCCGCGCTACTTCAGCATAAAGCCAGGGATGCGGTTTGGGCGATAATTCACCCAAAGTTCCGGGGATTCCTTTTCCGACCAGAAATCCGGCTGTTATAATCGCATCATAAAATTCCGCCGGATCACCCATATCCAGATTCTGAAAAGCCGACAATATTTCAGGATAGGCTTTTTCATAGAGTCCGGATGTCACCAGACCAATCTTTATTTTATGTGCTTTCAATGTCAATAAAAAATCTTTTAATCCCGGTGTCGGAACAAACGCATCTTTCCGACCATTGCCCTCAAGAATTGCATTCATTTCCCGATGTGTGTGCTTAATATAATAAACCCTGGCATCTTCAACGGTTTTATCCGGACAGTATTTGCGGATACAGTATTGTAGATGTTCCGAGACACTGTGTCCGGATACGTAGGGAATATCGGCATTCTCAAGTTCAAATTTCGGATTTCCAATAAGGCTGGCAATGGAAAGTTGAATAATCCACACCCAGAATTCTTCACTATGGACACTGGTTCCATCGAGGTCCATCAGCACAGCTTTGACAGGCTTTTCCAGGGACACCGGGTAAACCGGGTAATACGCCGGGTATCCCATTGAAGACAATACAAGGGATAACGTGTGTTCTTCAAAAACAATAAACTCAACTTTACGATCACCAGTCGCCATAATCATTTTCACACCCAATTTTCCGACACAATAATGTTTATCTGAGGATTGTTCAATATCGATCAATCCTGAATCCAGATCAATTTGTCCAAGACCCGGTATGTCTATTTTTTTTGAAAATGATTCCACTGTTTACCTTCCGTTTATATGAATCCATATCCCAATTATTCAAATGTCACTCGAATGAGATGAGGATAATATTCTTCAAATTCAATATACGTAATATAGATCGTTTTGCCATTATCTTCAGCTAATTCAGGATGTTCTTTGCCTGCATAGATCAAGCGATTGTATGGTATTTTTACTGAATCATCAATATTCACAGTGCACAATTCGACCGGTTCGCTCCAGGGGCCCCAGAGATTTGAAGCCGTTCGACCGACAATCTTTGTGGACGTCATAAATGAATGCACTGCCAGATAACAGTTCAAATACGAATTGTAGGAAACCGAAACTTCGCTCGGGACATCGGAAAAAATACTCACCGCATTTCGAATTTCTTTACTCCATCCCGGTTTTACTGAACTCAGATATTCATATTTAGTATAGTCTTCAATATCGTTCGTTTCGACTCTTGCTATACAACAACGCTATTTTTTTAATAATACCGCAACTTTCAAAATCCAGGACCACAATAGTTTACTTTTCCTGATAAAATCCGGAAGTCCCGATTACAATCGCTAAAAACAGTTCAATTAACGTAAAACTTTTTTTTTAATAACGCCCTAAAAATATTCCCGTCTCAAATCCATCTCAATTCGTTCCCTCTTTCAAATCAATCCTGAATCTCAAAAACCAATCCACTATCGGTCCCCCCTCCCGTTTTTTGCGCAACCGAACTGCAGTACTTGTTGAACATTGCCTAATGTTATATAGGTTTACCGCAATGGTAAATGTAATAGAAATAAATTGATAAATCAAGATCACTTCAAGATTAATCGATAAATCAGCGAAATCATCTAAAGTGATTAAGTTAAAAAATAGCGAAAATGATCTATGTTCATGTACGACGTACACGAATTTTCAAACATTGACGACAAATAATATTCCTTATAAGTAGAGGATTACCAGTTTGAGTCCTGCGCGGATTTTGTACATAATTTTGTGTATTCTTTTCTTGTTACAGTGGAATATCGTTTTGCCGGCTCATGGAGCGGTACTTTGCCGGTGATATATCATAGAATTTTTTAAACATATTGTAGAAGCGACTGAGACTTCGAAAGCCTAATTCCAGCGCTACACCCAAAATTTTCTCATCGGTTTCCACAATTCGTTTGGCAGCATACTTAATGCGCTGTTCATTAATGAATTCCGTCGGTGTTTTATCCAAATATTTGCGAAAACACTTACACAAATGTTCCTGAGTACACGGTGCCAATTGTTTCATTCTGGCCAATCCGCCACTGAGATTCTGATGGTTTTTCATTTCAATGTTTAATTTTTCAAACCACTCGGGGCACTTACGGTAAACATCCAGCGAGCCGGTTTCGAGAAAAAAACGGGTAAAAATATCCGCAATCATGGTTTTAACTTTCAGGCGGGCTAAATCATGGGCTGTG
>JAFGXZ010000092.1 GCA_016936335.1 Fidelibacterota bacterium | reverse complement strand
GATTGTCAAGTTACCGATCTATCCCGGGAAAAACATTACCGTTATTGCGGAGGTGATCGCCATGAATCATCTGTTGAAATTTATGGGAAAAAATTCCGCCCGGGATTTTGAAAAGAAATTGGCAGCAAAAATTCGTAAAAAATCTCAGATATTGACTATCGAGCAATATCTCAAAAAAGACTTTGAATAACAGTAGAGAGATGGTATGAAAGCAATAATTCCGGCAGCCGGAATTGGAGAGCGTTTACAGCCTCTGACATTGACCCGGCCAAAAGTTCTCCTGCCTGTTGGCGGCAAAGCGATTCTCGGTCATATTCTGGATAAATTAATTCGTTCTGGTATTGACGATATTGTGTTAATTGTCGGTTACAAAGGCGATATGGTCATTGACTATGTCAGGGAACATTATTCTGTTAGTGTTAAATTCGTTGAACAAAAGGAACGTAAAGGGCTTGGCCACGCTGTTGGTATGGGCCTTGATGACATTGACGAACCGGTATTAATTGTTCTGGGTGATACGATTCTGGATTTGGACTTTGACCACTTTGTCAAGAGCGGAAAGAATATTATCGGCGTTATGGAAGTTAAGGACCCGCGCCGCTTCGGAATTGTGGATCTGGATGGAAATCGTATCAAGCGACTGGTTGAAAAACCCAGGGAGTTTATCGGGAATCTGGCCATTGCCGGGATCTATCTGCTTCAACATGAGAATATCCTGAAAAAAGCCATCCGGTATATCATGGATCATAATATCACGACAAAAAATGAGTATCAGCTGACCGATGCATTACAGGTGATGCTAGACTGGCAGGAAGAGATGGTGGTTCAGACCATTAACGCCTGTTATGATTGTGGAACCCGTGAAACATTGCTGGAAACAAATCGGGAGTTACTGAGAACAATTAGACCACAAGATTACTCTTTCGATAAAACGGTTATTATTCCGCCGGTTATCATCGGACAGGCAGTTCGCATTGAAAACAGCGTGATCGGGCCCAATGTCAGTATTTCCGACAAAGCGACTATATCACAATCCATCATAGAAGATTCAATTATAGATGAAACGTCGGTGATCCAAACGGCGATTCTTAAAAATTCATTGGTTGGACAGGATGCTTTTGTGGCAGGTCACGCTTTGAGTATCGATGTTGGCGATAAAACACGGTATGATTTAGGTTGATTTTATAGACGCAGAAGCGTATGTTTGTCTAGTAAAATTTGGAGAAAGGAATAATGAAAAAATATCACTTTACCTCAGAATCTGTGACCGAAGGTCATCCGGATAAAATTTGTGACGCTGTTTCCGATTCGGTTTTGGATGCATTGTTGACTGTTGACCCGGAGAGCCGGGTTGCCTGTGAAACCTTAACTACGACCGGGCTTGTTATGGTTGTGGGTGAAATATCGACCCGCGGCTATGTGGATATACCCCGTATTGTTAGAAATACCCTTGTGAAAATTGGATATACCAATCCGGATTTCGGATTGGATGCGACCAGCTGTGCAGTAGTCACTTCGATCCACGAACAAAGTGAAAATATCGCTTTGGGTGTTGATGAAACCGAAAAACACGAGCAGGGTGCCGGTGACCAGGGAATGATGTTTGGTTATGCCTGTGATGAGACCCCTGAACTGATGCCGTTGCCCATTACACTGGCCAATAAAATTACCCGGCGCCTGGCGGAAGTACGTAAGAAAGGTATTTTAAACTGGGTCCGCCCGGATGGCAAATCTCAGGTTACGGTTGAGTATATCGATGGTGAGCCAACGTCGGTAACGAATGTGGTCGTTGCGGTTCATCACAACCCGGAAATACGTCACGATGAAATTGTCAGCAGTATTAAAAAACATGTCGTCATCCCGGTTTGTGAAAAATATCTGACGCCGGAGACGAAGTTTTTCATCAATGCTACGGGCATTTTCGCCGTTGGTGGACCGGAAGCCGACGCCGGTGTTACCGGACGGAAGATTATCGTGGATACTTACGGTGGAATGGGACGTCATGGCGGAGGTGCATTTTCCGGTAAAGATGCCTCCAAGGTTGATCGTTCCGCATCCTATATGGCCCGTTATATCGCCAAAAATATTGTTGCAGCCAAACTGGCACGTCGCTGTGAGGTTCAGCTGGCCTACTCTATTGGTGTTGCTGATCCGGTGTCCGTATATGCCAACACCTTTAATACCGGAACAGTGGACGAAAGCAGCCTTGCTGAAGCGATTCGCACGGTATTCCCTTTGAAACCGGCGAGTTTGATTAAGCATTTACAGTTAAAACGACCGATTTTTGCGCAGACATCCGCGTATGGTCATTTTGGTCGTAATGAAGAAGCATTTACCTGGGAAAAAACCGACAAAGTCGATGAACTCAAAGCATATTTTGGAGTGAAATAATGGAAGGTAAGGTAAAAGATATAAAAATGGCCGATGTCGGCCGTTTGAAAATTGAATGGGCGGAAGCCCACATGCCGGTCATGATGGCTCTGCGGGAAAAGTATGCGGCGACAAAACCACTGGCAGGAATGCGCATCAGTGGTTGTCTCCACGTGACCAAAGAAACCGCTGTATTAATCCGAACCCTGATTGCCGCAGGCGCCCGGGTTGCCTGGAGTGGTTGTAATCCGCTCAGCACGCAGGATGATGTTGCTGCCGCGTTATATGCGGATGGTGTTCCGATCTGGGCCTGGCATGGATTGTCAACGGAAGAATTCTACTGGTGTATCGATCAGACACTGCTCCAGGAACCGACGTTGACACTGGATGATGGTGCCGATCTGATTTTTACGGTCCATAACCGATATAAAAGTATGGCTTCAAAAATTATTGGCGGTTCCGAAGAAACCACGACCGGAATTCATCGCCTACGAGCGATGGCAGCCGATGGCAAATTGCTTTATCCCGTCGTCGCTGTGAATGACGCCGAAACAAAATGGGATTTTGACAATATTTATGGGACTGGTCAATCGTCGATGGATGGGATCCTGCGAGCAACTTCAATTCTGATCGCCGGAAAAACCATGGTCGTTGCAGGATACGGTCATTGCGGTAAAGGATGTGCAATGCGGGCTGACGGACAGGGTGCAAACGTGATTTGTACCGAAATCAAACCCACAGCAGCATTGAAAGCGACTCTGGATGGATATCGGGTGATGCCGATGGATGAATGCGCAGCCATTGGTGATATATTTATCACTGCGACCGGGATGAAAGATGTAATTGTCAAACGTCATTTTGAAATGATGAAAGACGGTGCGATTGTCTGCAATACAGGGCATTACGACTGTGAAATCAATTTGAATGACCTGGAATCAATAACAGTCTCGAAAAAAGAGATTCGGCCGAACTGTGTTCAGTACACCATGAAAAACGGGAAACGGATCTACATTCTTGGAGAAGGTCGTTTGGTTAACCTGGTTGCGGCCGAAGGGCACCCGTCCGAAGTGATGGATATGTCCTTTGCCAATCAGTTCATGGCCATGATGTTCCTGGCTCAGAACAGGTCAAACCTTGAAAACAAGGTTTATGACATTTCCACGGAGCAGGACCAGGAAATTGCGGCCCTCAAGCTGAGCACAATGAACATCAGTATTGATAAACTGACCGAAGAACAGATTCGGTATCAAACTGCATATAGCGAAGGTACTTAATATTATTTTCATTGATACCTATTAATGGGTTAATGTGAAACGTAAAACCGGCATATATTTACTCATGCTACTGCTGTGGTGGCTGATTGGTTGTGAATTCAAAGTTCCGACCTTGCCACGTTTACCCGAACGCTGGAATTCCAAACTGATTCTCCCGCTGATGAATAAGAACTATTCCTTTCAGGATTTGGTTTATGACTCCACATCCAGCCGGAATAATCCAATATTTGCAGATACGAGCTATCAGCAAATGTCCTATTTTGCTGTGGATACTCCCGGGCAGGCACTGTCAGTTTCTGGAGATTACTGTAAAATACCGAGTTTAACGATTGATAAACAGATTGATTTGGCGACATCTATTGCTGCAGAGATTAATAATCTTGTGCCCGTTTATCAAACCAAAGCACTCGGAAAAATCAGTACCCGGAATTGTTATATCATAAACGGAATTTTAAACTCCGACAATTTAATAGGAATAAATGCCGCCCAAATTTCGGCTGTTCTATCCGATACTCTGCATAATGACGTGGATATTGAAATTGTCGCCCGAAATTTTAAGAATCTGGATACTGACACACTTTGGATTGATACACTGCATATCGTGGCTGACAGTTTAAACTCAGAAATTACTTTGAGCTTAGATAATGATTCACTGTTCAGCAAAAACCGGTCAGCGTTTATTGATTCACTGGAATTCGGATTGACACTGATGATCCGGGATACGCTTCGGAAAGAATTATCACAGAACCTGACACTTCAATTTGAGATAGGGACACTGCATCTGGACTCTTTTTATGGTCGGGCAATTGCATCAGGCTACCTTTCCGGGCAGGAGTTCCTTAACAGCCCCGATGGCGCCGATAACATTCTTTTTGAAACTGCCGATGCTAATTTTATCCTGTCCGAGATTGGCAGTTATGATTCCATCAGTATTGTCATTGCTGGCCGGTCAATGCTTCAGACAGTAGCCTCGGTGGACAGTGCGTTTGTAATTAACGGCAGTGCGTACCGGTTTGATCTTGCTCCAATTATGGCAGTTTTACCGGACAGTATCACATTTTATGTCGAAGCGGCTCAGCCACTGATGCAATATGACGGCAGCAGTATCGGCGATGAAATTAGAGTGGGTTATCAGTTGTTTGCACCGCTAAAATTCACACTGCCTGCGGAAATGCAGTTGGCAGCGGGACGGTCTACCCGATTTTTCATTAGCGATAGTCTGACCCGTTCAAATATCAGCCGGGCTCAGGATGGTGCGCAGCTGGACATAGGCATCACAAACCGGACACCTTTTCGGGGTTCTCTGCTGTTGTTAATCGGAAATTATCGGTATTTCCCGACGGATTCGGCGGATGTCAGTAATTATTCCGGTTTTGAGTACATTAATGATACGCTCTATTATGTCAGCAGTGATACAGAATTGGTCATTATAGATACACTGGCGGTAATCGATCTGCCAGCAGCAACAATGCAGGATGATTCCCTGGTCTCGGCGGGTTGGGCAAATCGGGTCTATTTTGCCGATTCCAGTGCCCTGGCCCTGATTGCCGACACCTGTTATTTTCTACCCAAATTTCACTTGTTGAATCCCGATACCAGCCAGATATTTTTACAGAGTGATTACCGGATTGAAATTAAAAGTTACCTCAATTTACTGTTTGATCCAGGTGTACTGAATCAAACGGTAACGGATACAATGGATACAACCGGATAGCCTATGCAGATGACTTTTTCAAACATGTGGAGAGAGCATCGATACCTCACAAGGCTTGCGATAGTGATTACACTTATCGCAAGCTCGCTATCCGG
>JAFGXZ010000091.1 GCA_016936335.1 Fidelibacterota bacterium | reverse complement strand
CTCATTGTAGACAATAACTTAATTCCTGATTATTAACATGTCAATCGGAATATCGTTACTGCCAGGAAGGAACCCCCGATTTTTCGGGGGTCATTAATATTCAATGGAATTATCAGATTCGTACCAGAAATGTAGATTCGTTTATACCCACATTTGACCCACGAACGGATTCCACTGGCCGCTTTGACCATGACAAAGGGCGTCTGGCATTTTTCCGCCAGTGCTTCAGGGATGGACGGATTGAAAAATTGATTGATGATGGATTGTTCTGTCGCCCCGACAACGACAAAATCATAGTCTTTGGCTTCGTTCAAAATTGTCTCAATGAAATGACGGTGTCTTATTATTTTAATTTTAAACCGGTCTACCGGAATATTGCGGGATTTCTCCGTAAGGTATTCAGGTCTGTTATTCGATGGCCGCTGGTAACATTAAATGCTGCAATCTCAGAATCATTGCAATCTGCCAAGATATGGGCTATTTCTAAGGCAAAACCACAGTTCGTTCTGCCGGCAACAAGCCAATCCGCTTCTTTGATTAGCATACCAAGTTCAAAAATAAAATACTGGAATTAAGCAAACAAATCGACTCCATTTTTTTCAGATTTCTATTAACCACATATTCTTGTAAATTTCACCACTAAAATTTTAATATTTTATTTTATGAAAAATAATACTACTTTTAATTGGAGTGAGATTTTATGCGGCTGAATTGGTCATTACAGAAAAAGATTTTGGGAGGATACAGCCTCGTACTGATCCTGCTGATAGCGGTTCTGACATGGGCTTTTATCAATCTTAACGAGTTGGGAAAAGCGAGCGACGCCATTCTAAGTGAAAACTATAAGAGTATTCTTGCCGCTGAAAACATGATCGATGCAATCGAACGACAGGACAGCGCTATTTTGCTGATTATGACTGGTTATCAGCAGGAAGGAAATGCACAGTTTCAACAGAATATAAGTCATTTTTTACAGTGGTTTGCCCGTGCAAATGATAATATTACAATTGCCGGTGAATCAATTATTATTGCGGAAATCGATAGCGGCTACAATCAATATCTCAGCCGTTTTTCAGAACTGAACAATTTATTTAGTTTAAAAAATCCCGAGGCACCGGAATTCTATCACGAGACAGTCTTACCGCTTTTTAGTAATGTTCGAAATGCCTGTATCGATTTGCGTGAGATGAATCAGCAAACAATGTTTAAGGCCAGTCAAAGGGCAAAAGCAATCGCTCGCCGCGCACTTTTTTCAATGACTATTATCGGAATTTCCGCTTTGGGAATCGGTCTGATATTTAGTATGATTCTTTCACATTTAATAGTAAAACCGTTACAACAAATGATTCAGGCAACCAAGCAGGTCGCTAAAGGCAACTATGATGTCAATGTTCCTGCTCCCTCTACCGATGAGCTGGGGCAGCTAGGGCAAAGTTTTAATACAATGGTTCGCCAGGTAAAATCATTCCATGATCTCAATATCCGTCAAATTTTCAGTGAAAAAAAGAAAAGCGATGCGATATTACGAAGCATTGACGACGGGCTATTCGTAGTTGACAACGAATATAAGATTGTCAATATGAATCCTGCGGCTCAGCAAATTATCAATAGAAATATGGACGATGTGATCGGTTCACACTTTTTGGAAATCCTGAAGCGGGATGAGATATTCACTTCGATTAAAACAACCATGGAGACCGGTAAGGCGCCGGAAATTGATTATCTAAAAGATCTTATCTCAATTAAAAAAGATGATGCTATTTCTCATTACCAGTACTCTATTTTGCCGGTCTGGGAGCGTGAGAACCAACTTACCGGGGTCGTTTTATTATTAAAAAATGTTACTCGTCTAAAGGAACTTGAAAAATTGAAAAGTGAATTTATCATGGCAGCGTCCCATGAGTTACGCACACCCCTGACCAGCATGGGGATGAGTATCAGTCTTTTAATTGAAAAAATATCCAATAAAATAAGCGCCAGCGAAAAAGAATTACTAATGGCAGCTGATGAAGAACAACGTCGTTTAAAATCCCTGGTTGATGAATTACTTGATCTGTCGAAAATCGAAGCAGGAAAAATGTTAATGGAGTACGAGTTCGTACAGTTAGAAAGCCTTTTCCAACGGACTCAAAAAGTGATGATGAATCAAGCCCGGGAGAAAGACGTCCAATTGAGTGTCGAACCCTTGATGAAAAAAATTGAAGTAAAAGTCGATCCGACTAAAATAACCTGGGTTTTAACAAATTTAATCGGTAACGCACTACGGTATACCGATGCGGGCGGAGTGATTAAATTGAATGCCGGCATATATTCAGAAATTGTCTACGTATCTGTAGAGGATTCGGGAATGGGAATTCCTCCTGAATATCAGGCCAAGATATTTGATAAATTTGTTCAGGTAAAAAATGAGCGCAGTACCGGTGGCACAGGCTTGGGACTTGCCATTTGTAAAGAAATTGTCCGTGCCCATGGAGGCACGATATGGGTTGATTCAGAACCTGGAAAAGGCAGCAAATTCACCTTTACAATTCCATTAGCCCATCCAAATAAGGAGTAATCAAATGCACGAACTTAAATCTGTTTTAATTGTTGATGATGAAAAAAATATTCGCCTGACATTACAACATTCTCTGGAAACCCTCGGATATCAATCCGAAACCGCAATAACCGGCGAAGAGGCGCTTGAAAAAATCAAAGAAAAAGATTTCGGTCTTATCATGCTGGATATTAAACTGCCGGGAATTGACGGAATTGAAGTTTTAAAATCCATACACGAAACCAAACCGGACATTCCGGTTATCATTATAACCGCCCACGGAACGATCGAAACCGCCGTAGAAGCCATGAAACTGGGTTCCATTGATTTTCTGCAAAAACCATTTACACCGGATGAAATTCGCACTCTTGTTACAAATATTATAGACCGCAAGGCATTAGACGAAAGCAATGTGGTGGATTACAAATCCTTTGTTGAACTGGCAAAGAAAAAAATAAATGAACGTAAATTCGATGCTGCAAACAGTCATTTGAAAAAAGCGATCGCAATCAATCCTGCTAATCCGGAAGCGTTCAATTTTCTGGGACTGCTCTCTGAAGTTCAGGGTAATATATTGAATGCACAGAAGAATTACCGGGCTGCTCTAGCGTTGGATCCGACGTATAAACCTGCCAGAAAAAACCTTGACCGTTCGACTTCTTACGATGCGAGTCATAATATTCGGGAATACGAATAGATGAAAAAACAGTCATTTTATATTCTCATTATAGGGTGTAGCCGGCTTGGAGTCTACATTGCGAACAACTTGAGTAAACTTGGCCATAGTGTTGTTATTATCGATGAAGATGAATCTTCGTTTATCCTTCTTGATGTTAATTTCAGCGGTTTTAAAATTGAAGGCAATCCAGCCGAACTCGAAACTTTGCGACAGGCAAAAATCGCAAAAGCAGATATTGTCATTGTTACAACTCGTGACGATAATATTAATATAATGGTTGCCCAGATCGCCAAGGAAATCTTTAAAGTACCACGCGTCATGGCAAGGATTTTCGATCCTGTTCATGAAGGCTCTTATTTATTAAAAAATATCGATACAATTTGTCCAACCTCTCTGGCGGGCGATATTTTACTAAAAGCTGTCACTGATCGAGATGAAGGGAAATAATTCGAATGAAATATATAATTGTCGGAGGTGGGAATTCCGTCTATTATCTCAGCCGCTCACTGATATCAAAAGGCAATCAAGTAACCGTAATAAATCGTAATCAAGATGAGTGTATTCAACTCGCCCGTAAACTAAATGCTGTCGTTATAAGCGGCGATGCAAGTAATATCTCAATTCTTGATCAGGCAGGTGCAAGTTCTGCCGATGCAATTTTTGTCATTACTCTCAATGATCACGATAACCTTGTCATATGCCAGATAGCTTCACTCACATTCAGGATTCCAAAAATCTTCACACTGGTAGACGATCCCGATAATGAAGAAGTATTTAACCAATTAGGCATACAGAATGTTCTTTCGATCAACCGAATTTTAACGTCACTGATAGAAGAGAAAACCGGTTTTAGTGATGCAACCAATCTTTTATCGCTGGCAGAAGGAAAAGTGAATTTTACTAAATTGGAACTGTCGTCTCAGTCACCGGTAATCAATAAAAATCTATCTGATATACAATTACCCGATAATACATTAATTGCTGTCATCCTTCGTAATAATACTCCAATTATTCCAAGAGGTTCAACGACTCTTCAGGAAGGCGATCAACTGGTTGTCTTGAATAGTCCCATAGAACACAGTAAAATAATCCGCCTCTTGACAGGTGAAAAATAAGCATATATCATGCGTTTTGATCAATTCCTGATAGATAAATATCGTACTATTGCATCACAAATCGGTTTTGTACTGATTTTAATAGGCGGATTGATTCTTATTCCGCTGTTGATACTACCTTTTTTCCCCGACCAAATTGAATATTATCCGGTCTTTGTTATGACCGCGATTCCCTTAATTATTGTGGGAGCAATATTTGTTCTCCGATTTCGTAACATTCGCTCTCAACCACTGATGACACATGAAGCCGGTGTCATTGTGCTATTTGCCTGGATTGGCGCTTTTCTCTTTTCCGCGATCCCCTTTATTAAAGTTCTGCATCTCAGCTTCCCTTTAGCATTATTTGAATCTGTCAGTGCCTGGACAACGACCGGCTTGTCCGTTGTTGATGTTTCTAAAGCCCCAAATATCATTCTTTTTTGGCGTAGTATAATGCAGCTGGCAGGTGGAGCCGGTTTTGCCATTATGATGGTTGCAGCATTAACTGGATTATCGGGATCGGGTTTGTCTAAAGCAGAAGGCCGCAGCGATCAGTTGGTTCCACAAATCAGACGATCCGCTCAAATAGTACTAATAATTTATAGCATCTATTTAGGATTTGGAATCATCGCATATTCTTTTGCAGGAATGACTTTTTTTGATGCCATTAATCATACTTTTTGCGCCATTTCGACCGGTGGATTTTCAACACAGACAGATAGCATTGGTTACTG
Organism: Fidelibacterota bacterium; assembly: GCA_016936335.1. Lineage (GTDB taxonomy): Bacteria > Fidelibacterota > UBA2242 > UBA2242 > UBA2242 > B118-G9. Next base: position 1,889 of record JAFGXZ010000091.1, on the reverse strand, counting down.
GAACTCCCTGAAAATCGAATTGGTAACGATCATTCTTATGATCTTGGGAAATTTAAATTTTGTCAGTGCCTACCTGCTGCTAAAACTGCGTTTTCGTTCATTTTTTAGAAATGGAGAGGTACATCTGTTCATCGTTCTGACGTATATTGCCATTATCATATTGTTCATTTTTACATCGTCCGTAATATACAGTGATTTATCGAAAAGTATCCGGGTAGCAATTTTTGAAGCGATCAGTGCTTTAACGACAACCGGGTATTCGACTGTTTCATATCATAACTGGAATGATGGTGGAATAATGCTGTTGATAATATTGATGCTGATTGGTGGCGGAGCTTGTTCGACTGCTGGCGGGATAAAACAGTATCGTATATATCTCCTTTTAAAATCTTTAATATGGGAAATTAAGCGCTGGTTGTCTCCTCCAAATGCAATTACGCAACCATATATCTGGGAATCTGAAAAAAAGAATTATATTCATAATCAACAGATTGGGACTATTGCACTTTTTTTCTTTCTATATATTATAACCTATTTCATTGGATCATTTACTATCGCCTTAACCGGCGTTCCATTGAGAAGTGCCTTTTTCGAATTTGCGTCCGCCCTGGGTACTGTCGGATTATCAGTCGGGGTGACTTCAGCGACTATGGTGCCCGCTATTCTGTGGGCTGAAATAGTTGGAATGTTTTTAGGACGTCTGGAATTCTTTATTATTTTCGTCAGCTTGATTGCCATTTTCAAGGATACTGTCCGAATTATACAAATGAATATATTTCGGTTAAAACGCAAAAGAATTTAATAATTTTTTACTCTTTATAATTTATTAACAAAATCGAAATGTTGACGATCTATTGATCTATATTTAGTCTCTATTATTCTATTTTATCACTGGTGAAAATCAGTAGATATAAACCACCAACCAAAATAAAGACATCCTCAATCACCCGTTTCCAGCTGACCAATGATCCTTCTTCATCCAGTGAAAAACAGCCACATTCAATGTTCAATCCGCGAGTAATCGCGCTAATGATCATAATGATAAAGAATACTGTAATAGTACTGAGCATAAATGCCGATGTTTCAATCCAGAATCCCATTAGCAGCGAAATTCCAATGAATGCTTCAATCCAGGGGACAATAATGGCACACATATTCAATAATTCAACCGGTAATAACCGATAATTATAGATTACTTCAGCAAATTTTGGCGGATAAATTATCTTATCCAGTGATGCATAAAGAAATAAAAAACCCAATACCATCCGGATTGCGATTTTCAGGTAGAAACGGCTGCCAATCTTTTTCATGGCCTATCTCCGGTCGTTATTGGGTAACCGGCTTTCTGCCATTCCGTCCAACCACCAAAGAAGAAATAAACATCGTTGAAGCCAAGTTCACTTAACATAATCGCTAAATCAATACTCTGTGAACAGTCCTCGCCATCACAATAGGAAATTATCCGTTCATTTCGCGATAATTCAGGAAGTATCTCCTGGCTAAAATCCAGTGAATTAAGCGGTATGGAGACAGCCCTTGGAATATGTCCTTTTCGATACTCATCAACACTTCGGGTATCAATAAAAATAGCAGAATAATGTTGAAAGTGCTTATGAGCATCGGCTAAATCAATCTCTTCAGGTGCGTGGAAAACAGATTCAGTGCTATGTTTTTCCAATTGGTCACGAGTTTGAAAAACCGGTATCTTAACCGGATTCTCTCCAACAGAAATTATTCTGAACGGTGTGATTAACGGTATACCGCTGGGAGACAATCTGTTGAAAATCAGTGCAACTATTGAGATAATAAAAATTGTCCATAAAGATCGCCTGAAAATACACATTATCTTGCCAGATATGTTCATCACACTTTAATATTAATCCTAATTT
>JAFGXZ010000090.1 GCA_016936335.1 Fidelibacterota bacterium | reverse complement strand
TGCAATACATTTTGAGCAAATTCCGGGTAGCCCGGCACACTCCCGGCATCATAACCGACTTCACCACCTTCGATCAGGAGTCTGCCGCTGTCCGCTACATAAGTCTCCAGCATCGAACGGTAATCACTATTTTCAACAGGGTTCATATTTGATCCCGATGAAGAAATCACTACATCGTAATCGTTGATAACATCCAATAATTCACTTGTATAAACTGTTTTAAAAACGAAATACCCGGCCGTTTCCAGTACATTCTGGATTTCAGCGGCGCTGCTGCCCTTTCCCTTTGTTTCATCAACAGTAAACGTGCTGCTTTTATCAATGGATCGCTTGCCGCCGTCATCATCAATCAGGAGTAGGCTGGCTCGGGTTGTGTCCAGATGAAAATGAATTTCAATTGCCTGGTCCCCAATATATACCGGCACCGTTTTCGCGATATAGCGCATTGCCGCCGCTGAAAATTCATAATCTCCGGAAGGTAATTCAATATTATACATCCCGTTGTTTTCAGCAACGGTTTCAATGCTGGTATAATACTTCCCTGAACCGGTGGAATATTCTGTTATTGTCAAAACCGCATTGAGTGGTTTTTCGAGAAATCCGCCGGTAATACGACCGGAAACCGGTATAAAAGGCGATTCCAATAATTCAATCATAAACGCATTGGAACCAGCTTTGACTGTATCAACAAGGATATGAGTCTGATACCCGAATACCTGCGCCCGAATTTGATAATACCCAAGCTCAACCGGTACCGGGTATGAAAATTCGCCGGCATTATTTGACGTTGCGGTAAAGATAGAATTTACAGTATCGGGATACCTGTATCCGGATATAATAACATCCGCAAGTGGCTGTTGATCAATATCCCAAACTATACCTGTGACCGTGCCAAACGCTTTACTCACCGGGACCGTTTTTTCAAATATCTCACAGCCGGGTTTCAATAATGCAGTTAAAAGTGTTCCAACTGTATCGGGTATCACCTGCAGACTATTCCCGATAGCAAGGGTGTCAATGCCACAACCGCGCACAGCGATTCTAAAACCGCTCTCACCAGCCGATCCACTGATTTGGCCTTCGTAACCGGGAATCAGTGAATTTTTGAGATTTAATTGATCGACACCAACTAAAATCTCCGGGCTTGCTAATTGTGCGGCGCCGGTAACCGGTAATGTTTCTATAAATACGTATCCTGTTTCTCCGGGAAATTTTCCTTTAATTTTGATAATTTCACCATATTGTGGAAGCAGTTGAAATTGCAACATACCCACAGAGTCAGTAATTCCCAGCAGACTGTCACCATGAACCATCCAACCGGAAGCATACATTTCCACATTAGCAACAGTATCCAAACTATCGTCTGACACTTTCACAGACATATTCGTGACCATTCCAACCGGAATCGTCGACGGCTCAAAGCTAACATTCAGAGGATTGACAACAATAAGCGTATCAGTGAATGGAATTTGCTGATAACCGGTAATGGTCAATAAGAGGTCACCCAGCTGCAAACTTCCGACACCGATCGGTAATGCCGCGATTCCGTCGATTCCGGTCTTGGCATAGGCGATGAGATTTCCATTCTGCAGCAGGGTAACGACCGCATTTTCCACAGCGCCGGATTCATTCATAACGGATACAAAATAGTTATCAGTGTTCAACGCAACATTCGGATTATAATCAACGAATGTTGATTTTGGTGTCCCGATCCAGGGCTTTATCGACGGATCACCCAAAATATTATAGACATCATAGTAGTATTTATACGTCCAGTCATCACTGGCAGCGGTCCGTGAAAAAACATTGAACAGGCCCTGGTACAGCATCGACCCGATACTGGTTTCCCCATCATTAAAGAAACCATCGTACATCCCGCGTTCCATCATATCATCGGGCTCCCAGTAGGTGGAATTCGACGCGCCGACGAATGCAAAAGCGCCTTTATCACCTGTCCGAATCCAGCTTTCACCAAAACATTCAGATTCGGCGAAACTGCCGGTCAAACAGGCATTACTGATTACAAATGCCGGCACTGAACCGGAGTTCAGTCCACGGATATTACTTTGCAGAAATCTTGGTCCCTGCCATTCTGTTTCCAGCCCGTGGCCGGAATAGTGGCAAATCGTCCGTCCGTCATTTATCGCGTTTAAAATATCCAAAGTACTTCCACCCGAATGAGCTTTAATATGATCAGCATTGATACCCCGATTCGTTAGATATGTGTCAATAACATAATTATGCGAGGCTTCGGCAAATTCCCAGTAATCGGCATCATTCGTGGCAATAAAGGTCATTTTATTATATGCGTCCGGACTACTGACTTCACATCTTTCATAAGCCCAAGACTTCTGAATTATCGCCGATAAATCCGAACTGTCGCTCGCGGAAAATCGTCCGACCATCAAATCCGGGATATAGTCATTGTCCATTCTGGTATAAGGTGCGTCTGTTTCGGTTTCGACATTCTCATAAATAATTTTCCAGGTCGGAACATCCGCAACATCTCCAACCAGCAGTATATAGGCTACAGAGCCTTCTGTACTGTATTGTTCGTAAATAAAATTCTTTATCAAATTTGTCGTGTCGCCCAGTTCGGAAACAGATTTCAGAATAGTATTATATCCGCACTGCCGTTTCCAATTCAGATACATCTGCAAATCTGCATTATCGGCGAACTGATCACCGGCGATTACGAGAAAATTCAACGGTGCCATGCGTTTTATCGGTGAATCGGTTTTAGCGTAATTAATGAATATATCCCTGGCAAGACGATCTAAATCAGGATGATGATCTGAATTTACCCGCGTACTTTTTTGCAGGCTGGATTCTTCAATAATAGTTACGGTAATCGTCGCATTGGTGATCAATTTCAGGGTATGCCTGACCGGATTATAGGACACTGGAAAAAAATCCAGCATAATTCCGGAAATACCACCCATATTGAATGGTTCATGTGTATTCACGATTCCCGTTGAATAAAAATCATTCGTTTTATATATCTCCTGATTAATTATTATCGGCCTCTGATTGGTGTCGGTTTTTCGCCGAAAGGGTTGGACTGGAAACACCGGGTTTGGAAAATTTGTCTGGGCCAGATCAAGAATTTCTTCAGAATTAATGGAGATTTTATATTCTATCGTACCGTTGATGGGAATTTTTATCAGCTTTCGAATAAACGGCAATTTAGGCGCACCTACCAATTGGTAAAAGTCGGTCCCATTAATATCAACGTCCGTAAAATAATTTCCGTCATAATTAACTGTTTTTAACTCAATATCATCCAATGAAAAAGTAAGAACCATCTCCGTGGATGTTGTCTCCCGGAAATTAAAATCCACCGGACGGATCTGGTTGATTGAAACCGCTCCGTTCAGGTTTGAAGCCAGGCATAACAGGATGATAATATATTGGGTAATTCTATTCATATTAGAAATCAGTCAAGGTCTAATATATACAATATTTCTACAAGTATCTGTGATATAATGCGGGTAATTATTTCTTTTTCTGAAAAATGCTTGTGCTTAGGGACACCTGCAGGGAAAGGCCCACAAGCCGGGAATTTTCCGATGGAAATCCAAAGTCCGTTATCGCCGGATAGCGGGGATCGTTTTCCGGTTGCATGGACACGATTTTTTCAATAGGTTGCCCTTTATCGAGATCGTGAAAATAGCCCATCTCGATTCCCACCTTATTGCTGATCATTAATCCTAACAGAGCACCTACCCGGATGCTTTCATTACCGTTAATGCCTTTTGGAATATACATCGCCCGAAAACCGGTATAAAACGCATTACCCGGTTTAATTGGAAAAGTCCGAACACTGTAATAGGTCATATCAAAACTGGAATTCGGTGTCAAAGAATAGGCAAAATTAATAATATCATTAAAATCACCTCGTTGAAAAACCGTTCGCGAATAGTCGATTCCCGAACCATAGATCGGCAATCCAACCCGAATACCGAAATCGCTAACATCGCTTAAACCCTTACGATACACAAAAACCGGCAGAATATTTTCAAAAGAAAAAGTGATCGAGGTTCGTGTTTCATCCTCTTTTAAGGGCACCGGGCTGATGGTCGGATGGGCTGCACATCCCCACAACAATAGCAAGACGATGAAAATTGGGATAACTTTTTGCATAACGCTATTAGATTAAGAAATCACACCGAAATAGTAAAGTATTTATTTCAAGGATATAGATTCAGCAGAAATTGTATTATTTGATCCAAATCATCCTGATTGAGAGTGCTGTCATTGTTCCAATCCGCCATATCAAACTCGAAATCACCCGGTATAATTTGATCCATAATATAATTCTGAATCAGCAATACATCCGCAATATTGATATCATTGTCCCCATTTATGTCACCCGGTATTGTTGTCCCGGTTATCACATTAACCCTTACAGACGGCTCAACATCGATAGAAATATTTTCGATGGTTACTAATTCCGACCCGCTGATAATCTCCAGTTGATAAACGCCCGGCAAACAGAGTCGATAATAATCACCAACATTCTCATCGGGAACGATCCATGAATTGTCCTGTTCATGCCCAATAATACTAATCTGCATCGCGCCTAAATCCCAATCGGTACGAATTTCCCCGCGAATTCCGGTCAAGGCTGCTGATAAATAATTTAAAAAAGCATTCCGGTTATAATCCCAATAGGCATTCAGTTCCGATTCAGGAAGCAGTTTTGTATCCGACAACTCCATGGTAACTTCCCGGCAGTGTCGATAGTACGTCATATAATCCTGACGACTGCCATAAACATCATACCAGTCCCAGCCATTGGAAATACCGTTTTCTCTGTCCGTCAGGTAACCTGCAGGGCTGTTGGAATGCACTGTATCGGCATATTGCCGGCAGAGCCAGATCAGCCAGGCGTCATCCGCATGACGTCGTTCAAAGCAATCCCAGGGATAATTCAGCAGTTCTGCACCACCGTGAACGTTCGCGGATAAGACAAAATTTTGTCTTTCGGCCAGTTCCATCATGGCAACAGTTTCTGGTTGCCAGGGATTCCCATCGGGATGTTCGCCTTCCACCGGGTTGGGAAAATTTCGATTCAGATCTACGGCATTGGCATTGTACCGGGTCGCGCCGAATATTGTTGAATTCCCGGCATAATATGTACCGTCAGGGTTCGCCAGGGGATTGATCCAGATTTCAAGACCATCTACCATCTCTGTGATCTGTTGATCTGTCCCGTAATTTGATAGAAATTCGTCAATCAGCCTGAGCATAAGAATATAGCCAACAGTTTCGTCGCCATGCATGGATGACGTGTAGAGGACTTCCGGTTCAGCCTCCTCCTTTTGGACATTATCGGAGATTACAGCGAAGAAAATTCCTCTGCCTTGAACCGAAGCTCCAACACTGTCAATCCGGCAAATACCGGGATAATCAGCAGCAAATTGGATCATCATGTTTCGATACGCTTCATAAGTCGGATAACTGTCCATAATCTGACTTTTTTCCATAGTACCGGACATTTTCGGTTTGTACTTCAATGACGGTGGCATCAGCATTTCAACGGTTTTATCCAATGCCTTGAATTGTTCATATTCCTGCCGGTTTGCATATGCATAAACCGTATCGTTCACAACATTGTCGATGGATATAATCCGCGTGATTTCATGAAGTTCTTCCCGGGACTTCATCGGAAAGCGAAAATATCGTTCCGGTCGCTCTGATCCAAAATCCGGTGATTCACCGAGAAGAAAGAGGGTCATCAGAAAACAATAAAAGAGCAATTGTATTGATGATCGTTGCATAATAGTTTACGCCAAATTACCGTATTTAAAATAGTGCAGCCGGAACTCAGTTTCAATATGAAAAAGGGGGCGGAAAAATACCACCCCCTTTTATGCTGATCTGTGATTAATTAGCGCATCAGGATCATTTTGCGGGTCTGTGAGAAATTACCGGCTTTCAGAGTGTAAATGTATACACCACTGCCAACGGAATTTCCCCGATAATCTTTTCCGTTCCACACAACCTTTTGATAACCGGCCGGATATTCATTCTGCACCAGTTCCTGAACCATCTGACCCATCAGATTGTAAATCGTCAGAGTTACCTTGCTGGTTCTCGGTAATGCAAATTCAATGGTCGTTTCCGGGTTGAAGGGGTTCGGATAGTTCGGTTTCAATGCATACGTTGTCGGTATTTCTTCCTGATCATCAATTGCCAAAGCGTTCACCGAAACCGGTTCGGATTTTTCTGATTCATTCAAGCCAAAATCCGTTGCTGTCACTGAATACTCATAGGATTCCGAGGTCGATGCGGATTCATCCAGGTAATCCGCGGTCGTGGAGTATCCTATAACTTCAAATGCTGTAGCGGCGGTCTTCCGGTAAACCGAGTAGTACTTGATCTTTTCACTGGTAACCGGTGCCCATTGCAGGGTTATATTTGTGCCATCGCCAGCAGCATTCAGTCCAACCGGTACTTCCGGCGGCAGATTATCTTCCGACCAACCCGCCAGTAAATTGGAGTTCCAGTAGGACCAGCTATCCCAGCCAATCGCTGTGATAACAAATCCCGTCCAATAAATATTGTCACCGACTTTATCGTACAGTGTCGGTACCACGACATTGTAGATCTCCATTTCGGGGCGAACCGGTACTGTAGTTATATAATCCCAATCATAGGGCATCTCGGGAGCCGGTTCGGGACCATTAAACGGCTGAATCGCGCGCCAGATCTGGTACTCTTTCACTGAGCCCTGCAGACCTTCCGCCCGCTTCCAGGTCAGGCGTACCTGCTTGCCGTGATCTTCGGGAACATCGATCACTTCCATCAGCTGCGGTCCGAACACATGCACTTCCGGATAGAGAATAATCGGATCGTCCGGAACGCTGCCCGGGAAATTAAACCAGCGCCACTCCGGATTAAAACCGTTTTTGGAATACATCGCATTGATTTCACCTGCCGGCAGAGCCAGTTTATATTTACCGCCAATATCGCTGTAGGTATAGCCCATATACTCAATCATGCCATCATTATTGTGTTTTTCCATATACACAAATACTTTGCGGAGCGGATTACCCGAATCGTCCGTCACATTTCCCGCCAGAGTATCTGTAATCGTAATGCTGTTGAGCATAAATGTGATCGTTGTATCGCTTTGAATATCCAGACTCTGCATTAAGGCCCCAAATCCGTTGGCGCCAACCTGCATATCGTACCAACCCGGTTTAACATTGATTTCAAAATTTCCGCTGTCGCCGGTAAAGAGGGTAAAGGGTTCGTAGTAATTCCAGTTAAACAGCATCATCAAGGCGCCGCTGATGGGATTGTTTGATTGGTCAACAACGGACCCGTTAACTTTAATGTCACCGACAATTGAGCCCATCCAGAATTCCAGATAGACCGGATATTGATCCACCCATATATTATCAATGTTGTAAGGATTATAACCTTCGGCATATGCGGTCGCACTGTACCAACCAAACGGTACATTATTAACTGAAAAATACCCATTACCGTCGGTGAAAAGTTCATAATAGTCGGGTCCATAGATTTCAACCCTGGCATTGGATATTCCACCGCCATCCTTGTTAAAGACATAGCCATTAATAAAACCTTCTTTAACCGGTGGATTGATGTAGTAATCCCGGGTATAATTATTTCCGGAGATAACCGTCAATGAGTCAAATACCGACGGCTGCCATTCCCATGGCCAATAGACTTCTATCATCCAGGTTGTTCCGGGATAGGGTCCCCCAACCAGAGGTAAGTCATAATACCCATTTTCATCGGTATAAGCCCAGAATTCCAACGGGCCACCAATAATACCCTTTGTTGGGAGAGGAAGCATATAGGCATGAATCTGGGAATCATAGAGGGGTTCTCTTGTATTGGCGTCATAAACCGTGCCACTCAGCGAAGCATCCGCCATAATCGCAGTAAAATCAAGTCCGCTTGCCGGAGCATATTGCCTGTTGTAGGAATCGGGCATAAACATGGCATCTTCCATCCAGGCACCAATCCAGTACGAGCTAGTATCAACCCAGCCACCACCCCAGTCAAAGGTTATACCCTGCAGCAAATCCGAGACCCCCAGCACATAATTACCGAATTCATCGGTTGTCGTCCAGTTATTATAACCGCCCTGCTCACCGAGCCAGATATCGGTAAAGACTTCCACATCCTTCAGTGGTATCCCACTTGATGTGCTTACATTGCCGGTAAACGTGGCATTCAGACTGTAAAGCGTAAAATAAACCGGGTGATCACCGTTTTCGAACACTTCTAAACCCTGTCCCCATGACAACATGTATTGCCCATAGATATCATCTTCTTCGACTCCAACTTCCCACCAGCCCGGCATCGCCGGAATCGAAAATGATCCGTCAGATTCTGTGACAACTTCCACATCACCATAAGGTCCCCAGGCGCCGATCGTAATACCGCCAATACCGGTACCGTTCTCATCTTCCACTGTACCGTATATGGTTTCTTTACCCTGGATTAATATAAAATCGACGGGTGAAATATCACCGCCGATATACATATCAATTTCAGACGGATCGGCAAAGTAGCCGGGATAAAGTTTCCAGACATCGGCAACTCCAATGATATAATCACCACGCCACATATCGGGAATTTCAATCCGGTAATGTCCAAATTCATCGGTCATGGTCAAAAATG
>JAFGXZ010000089.1 GCA_016936335.1 Fidelibacterota bacterium | reverse complement strand
TGCAATACCACTATTTTGCCATATTTTTGAATTACCCACCCCTGAATAATCATCGCCAAGCTTTACGAAATCTAATGATCTACTGTTCATGTTGATATTATATATATCTGGCTCTATGTTATTTTTAATCGGATTTATAATATTATTTACATTCCGCATTAACCCAAAGAGTTTTGGACTGGCAATGAAAAATGAATGATTGGAAAATCGCGGGATCAGTTTTTGGCGATAGGCAAAAATGGCATATTCCCTGTTGGAATCGATGGTATAGCCGTCTTTGGTTTCATCACAGGACTCTATTTCGATTAACAGTTCAAAGGCTGCTTCCAGATCGGAAGAATCCCACTGACCATCCTTGTGAATTTTCAAGGGTGAGAAATCGGCTGCAAGGATCCAATTATCGGCTTCATCTTCAATTTTTGCTCTAAGTTTTGCCCGTTTCACGAAGGTATATACGCCGGTATTCACGGTAGCGGCAAAGACATCGGGTGGCAATGAAATCAGGTGTTGAGCATCTGTTTCTTTCAGCAATATATCGCGAAGATTCTTATGAGTCCGGATGGTCTGCCAGGTATCACTCATGATATAACAGAGAGTACCGCTTGGTTTTAAAATGCGCAGGCCCAATACGGTAAAAACTCCATAAGAATCTTTATTCTGGACACCAAATTCGTTGCGAGTATCCTCGTCAACTTTAACACCGTAGGGCGGATTTGCGATTACAATATCAAAACCGCCATTTAATATCAGAATATCAAAGAAATCTAATCCCCAGTTAAACTTCTCAGACAAATTTGAAATTTGATTTACATCCGTAATAATTTTCTTAATTTCTTCAATCTTTTCCCGATGGGGCTTGGCCAGATCTAGTTTCTTCTGCTTTGAGACCTCATCCTCACCAAAAAGTTCTCCTTGCCCTTTAATATATGCAATCATTTGTTCCCGTTGTTCAATTAATCCATTCAGGAACCAGACCAGGATTTCAGTTTTTAACCTAGCCATTTGTTTCTTGGACTGAGTCTTTTCTTCCGATGTCGTCAGGGTACTGTGCTTGGCTTTTAATTTGCCAAACTTATCGATCAGGTCGAGTTCTTTCTGACTGGTCTTAATCCGTTTTTCAACATCGTAGGCATAACCAGCAATCTTTGAAACCAATGAATCACCGCAAAGAATATGGAAATCTAAATTGGGTAATGGCGGTACATCAATAATATCTTCAGCATCAAGATCAACAACTAAAGACAGCCAGAGACGAAGATGGGAAAGGGCCACAGCCCGTAACTGGAGGTCAACGCCATAGATACTACGTTCGATAATATTCTTTTTCAGATTATAGCGATAATTAAACGTATCCGTTTTATCCGGATCAATGGCCTTGTCAATGGTTTCAATGATCTCCACAATTTTTAGCAGTACACCGACAGGATAGGCGCCGGAACCGACCGCCGGATCCACAATTTTCACATCCAGTAGGCGTTGCCGGATCGCTGTTAATTGGACGTTGGAAAGGTCCCCGGGATTCATCTTATAAATCAATTCCCGGATAGGACTGCGGGAAATGTCTTTCAGATTGCTCGCGAGGTCGTTCAACAGGGACTGCTTGACCATAAAAGCAACAATGAATTTTGGTGTGTAGTAAGAGTCGGTTGCCCGGCGGGGATCGGGAACATCTTCAAACTTTTTACTTTCCAGGCCCAGAACCAGGCGTTCGAAAATTGTACCCATCATTTCCGGATCGATCGCAATTTCCTTTTCAAATTCTGTATCTTCACGTACAGTGAAATTGTAATGTTCAAAAAGGCCATTGATGATGGTTTCAAAAGCGTGGTTGGGGATTTTCAGGTTCTTTTCAGTATCGGAAAATTCAAACAGTCCGCCATTCAGAAAAGGGACTTGTTCGAAATCCTTATGCTGGTAACCAGGGACTGCTAATTTCTGAAACAAGGGCAGGATGAAATCATGATAATAATTTCCAGTTCCAATTCTGTCAAGGTTATTGACGATAAACAGAAGATTACGGTTCAGATAGCCCTTTTTCTGGATAAAATAGAGAAAGAACAGCCGGTTGAAAATGGTCTGAGTGTGTTCGTCAGCATCTTTCTGATTCAACCTGTTTTCTTTCATTAAAAGATCGCGGAAACCTTTATAATATTCTACAAAATCTTTATAGAAGTCTCGGCTGACAGCTTCGACGTCGAAGGCCTGATCACATTTTTGCTGGACCTTCCAGGCCGACTCATTACCATCCAGTACCAACAGTGCCAGGCGATCACCAGCAGTCCGCAGACGTTCATTTGGGCCGACGACGAAGCGCCGAAACGGTTGCAGGCGGAGTTTAAGTGTGTCCTGGCCCTTTTTAATGGGACGCAGGTTCGTGAGGTGGCATTCATTACATGCCGGATCCGTGAATACAACCATATTGGTCTGGTAATACATTGAAAGCTGCTCTATCACCGGCCGCTCGGTACCTTTAAGTAGTTTATTCAATGCACAATGGATAATCTTGAAATCATTCTGCTCAGCGATAATATCCGCTGAAATTACATCCCCTTGGACTCTTGATGAAAAGACTTTCATTACAGATCCGGAAGATGGAGCAAAATTCATATGCTCGACGAACAGTTTCCTGAGGTCGTCAACAGATCGCAGTTGTTCCAATTGTTCACGAAGGCTCATAACAGTACCTCGGCATTATATTTTGACACTGGAATAGTACTTCCGGTTATCCATTGCTTATTTGAAAAGTGATCGAAAATGTAAATCTGTTTCTGTTGATCAATTACCTGTTGGTAAATCCTGGCTAATTGCCCTGTCGGGTTTATATATATAAACAGAAATCGATTTAAGCTCTTCAACAAATAGTCATTTCGTAGTTTTGATTTGTACCGATCCGTTCCCTTTTCGGATTTCCACAGTGAAACTACCAATAGTTTCTGTTTTTCATAATCAGCCTGAAGGTAAGCAGGAATTTTAAAATGGTCAATACCTTGGGCGGGGAAGTAGATAATATTCGAAGACATTTCAGGAGTATGCATTCGCAAGGCCTTCCGTTCAAGCGATGAATGCCAACCGCCGATAAGTGTAATCGGATGGTTCATTATTGAGTATAAGAAATCGATTCCCGGTTCGATTAATGAAACTGGCATCTTACGGGAAGAGAATACACAAATTGGATTTTCTTCCATAAGTAATTTGTTACCAAATGTAAAAATAAAATCAGGCATCATTTAGGCAATTCAAGTTAATTGCATTATGGTTTTGTATGTTAATCAGAAATAGAAAAAAGGGCAACTATAATCTTGTATCTTTAACGATGCCTTATAGGGGCCTATTTTTTACTTGCCCGTATTTTCAGATCACTTTTCAGGATCGGAATAATATAGTGACCCGTTTTGGCGTACAGCAGGGAAAACGCTGTAATATATTCTCATATATAATGGGACTCCAAAACCCTTTGTTTCGAGCCCCCACCCCTTCTGGAAAAGACTTTGTGCAGCGGCGTAATGCAAAATACCTCCCTTACAGACACCGCAACCCCGAGCAGGCTCTCTTCTGGAAATATCAATTT
>JAFGXZ010000088.1 GCA_016936335.1 Fidelibacterota bacterium | reverse complement strand
AGGTTGTTGCTATTCTTTTAAGGGTTTCTTCAAGAAGTCTCCAGAATTTTCCCACTGTTTTAATTTCAACCATTTCGTCAGGAGAATGAGGATTCTTGATGGTCGGTCCGAAGGAAATCATGTCGATTCCCGGAACGGTTTCACCAATGATGCCACATTCAAGTCCCGCATGAATTGCCTTCACTTCCGGGACTTTTCCATATAAATCACTGTGAACAGTTTTCATGACTTCCAGAATTTTTGAATCCATGTTTGGATTCCAACCTGGATAGCCACCACCCTGCTGAACAATTCCACCAGCCAATAGACCGGTGGCTTTTACTTTGTCTGCGATATTTTTCTTGGCTGTTTCAACGGAACTGCGTTGACTGGTTAAAATGTTGACAGTGTCGTTTTCTGGTCTGATAATAGCGAGACTGGTGGACGTTTCAACCAAATCGGGAATTGCATAACTCATGGAAATGACACCGTGGGGAAGTGCATAAATCAAGTTCAACAATCGTGATTGGAACTCTTTTGAAAAAACCGTTGCTGGTTTATCCGTTTCGGTGGTAACCAGTTTTATTCCGGATTCGATACCTTTGTACTCGGCCGTAAAGATTTCTTCAAATTCGGTCACAAGTGATTTTAATCCGGATGCATCGTTCGGTTTTACCATCAAGGTTGTTTCGGCCTCACGGGGAATCGCATTATGTTTACTTCCTCCGGAAAAAGATGCGAGGAAAAATTCAAATTTTTCATTGGCGTTCCAGAGTAAACGATTCAACAGCTGATTGGCATTCCCCCGACCCAATGGAATATCCAATCCGGAATGTCCCCCCTTCAAACCGGTGAGTGTTATTGTCAGCGGTATATAATCAGCCGGCGCTATGATCCATTCAACGGGTAAGGTGATTTTGGTGTCCTTGCCCCCGGCGCAACCGACGTAGAGAGCACCGTCTTCTTCGGAGTCGCCATTAATAAGAATATCTGCTGTCACAAATCCAGGTTTCAGAGCATTTGCGCCGGTCAAACCGGTCTCTTCATCAATAGTGAACAGAAATTCCATTGGCGGATGAGTCATTTCTTTGGAAGCCATGACAGCGAGAGCAGTTGCGACACCAATGCCGTTATCGGCGCCAAGCGTGGTGCCTTCGGCGCGTACATACTCACCATCGATTTTCATTTTGATTGGGTCTTTACGAAAGTCGTGAATCGTTCCGCTGTTTTTTTCACACACCATATCCAGGTGTCCCTGCAAACACACTTTCGGTTTATTTTCATTGCCCGGACTGGCCGGTTTGGTGACAAGTACATTTCCGACCTCGTCCTGTTTGAATGGTAACCCAATTTTTTTTGCGACGCTAATGATATATTCTGCGGCTTGTGCTTCGTGTTTTGATTCCCGGGGAATTTGATTCAATTCATAAAAATAACGCCATAGTTTTTCTGGTTTCAATCCTTCAAATACATATTCCATTGTAAAACCTCCGTTTATTGAGTGTTAATTTTGAGATAAAATATCTTTTATTGTTACTAATGCTTGGTCAATTTCTGCTTTGCTAATGACCAGTGGCGGGGCAATCCGGATGACGTTTTCATGGGTTTCCTTGGCCAGAATTCCCTTTTCCTGCAAGGCCTCACAAAACCGGCGGGCTCCCCCGGCCTCCTTTTTAAGGACGATTCCGATCCATAATCCTTTACCACGGTAAAAGTCCACATGGGGACTATTAATTTTACGCAACTCCCCGATCAGATATTTTCCCAATTCCGCGGAGTGTTCGATCAATTTTTCTTCAAGGATTATTTTCAGGGCTTCTCTTGCGACTGCGCAGGCAATCGGATTCCCGCCATAGGTAGATCCATGATCGCCGGGATTAAAGACCCCCAAAACTTCCCGGGAAGATACGACGGCGGAGACCGGGTACATTCCACCGGAAAGAGCTTTACCGATTATAACCACGTCCGGTTTAACATTTTCATGTTCATATGCGAAAAGCGTTCCCGTCCGGCCCAGGCCGCTCTGAATTTCATCGGCAATTAGCAACACATTATTCTGTTTACATAACTCGGCGGCTTCTCGTAAAAATCCTTCCTGAGGTAATACAACACCGCTTTCACCCTGAATCGGTTCAACAAGAAACGCGACGGTATTTTTATTAATGGCTTTTATTAATGATCTTGCATCACCATAGGGAATCAAGGTAAAACCGGGAGTTAATGGCCCAAATCCATCTTTATATTGTGCATCACTCGAGAATGAGATAATCGTAGTAGTACGCCCATGAAAATTACCGGCACAGACAATTATTTCCGCCCGATCTTTTTCCACCCCCTTTACGGTATAGCCCCATTTTCTGGCTGCTTTAATGGCGGTTTCAACGGCCTCAGCACCAGAATTCATTGGCAGCATCATCTCAAAACCGGTTAATTCACAGAGCTCTTTTGCCAGGAAAGGAAGTTGATCATTCCGAAAGGCGCGAGATGTCAACGCCAATCGTGAAGATTGTTCCTGAAGAACTTTTACTAATCGTGGGTGACAATGTCCCTGGTTAACAGCGGAATAGGCCGCCAGAAAATCCATGTATTTTTTTCCCTCAACGTCCTCCACCCAGATTCCAGAACCCCGGGTTAATACGACATCCAGAGGTTTGTAATTGTGTGCTCCGAATTGATTTTCAAGTTCGATACATTCTTTGGTTGTTACCATGTACTCACCTCAAATATATTTGTTCTTCCACCAGAATATTGCCCAGAAAATTTAAGTATATTTTAGATATTTGCCATTATTTTCTTAATAAATTTAAGTCGCTGAAAAAATGTCGGCAGTGACAAAGGGGCGCGGTTTATGATAATTTATATTCAAGAACGATTTGATGATTCTGACCTCCGTGTGTCGATATTTTTTTCCCGGGAACCGGCTCGGAAAATCGGATCGGGCTGTCATCGGTTCTGGTAAACAGTGGAATAATTTGCTGAATTGAATAAATGATAGAAACTTTTTTAAAATGCTGGTGGATAGTGCCATTTAATGTAAATAGATTTGCTGTAATTTTTACCGGATAATCCAGAGGACTGGATATAAGACCAAATTCGAGATGCGCTTTTCCCTGGATATTGAATTTATAGTTTGAGTGAATGTATTCACCCGAGAAAAGTAATTCGGTTTGATGGATTTGTAAGTTTCTGGACCAGCGGAATAGTTGTGAAAACGATTGGCTGTTACCTAATTTTCCATCCGCCCAGTGTGCAATTGGCAGGATTCCAAGTCCGATATACCCTAGAACCGGGGTTTTAATTAAAAATTCACCGGAATAATTAACGGTGCTGATTCCAAGTTGAAATTCATTTTTGCAAAAAGCAATACCGGTCTGCACAGAAGCTCCGATTCTGGAAAAATCTCCCCGGCCTAATTCCCGGAGGTCCGTTGCCCCGAACAAATGATGATCGGTGTCGTAGTTTATTTCCGTATTGAATATTTCCAATGATGTTGTAGAAAATATTTTTTCAGGAGAAATAAATGCTATGGAAATTCTATTTTGCCGGGTTGATACCGGCACATCCAGTTGTCGTTTTCCATTGAGTGAGGGTTTACTGCTGCTATTCAGATAATTAAATGTAAAATCGTTGTCGGACCGGTAACGGTTTACATATAACCGAACTTGTCTGTCAAAAACCGTTGTCGAACCCCAGGCCTCAATCTCAATTGCTTCTGTCTGAACAGGCGCTGTAATGGTGTACCCAAAAGTGCTTGGCAACCAGTCTAAGAAGTATTCATTAACTGCTACTGTCTCTGAAACCGGAAACTGCTGAATATCAATATCGGATTTGAAGGTATTGGATGCGTATCGGATTCCCAGGCCGAAGCATCCAATTCCATCAGTAGTGGCCCAAAGGAATCGGTTATCAGTGCCGTGACCGGAAAGTGTTGTTAAAACCGCTGTTGCGTCTTTTTGATTGTCCCCGGATAGGGTTTGGATTTGTGATTGAACAGAAATCAGTTGCGACGAACGCCCTATAATAAAGGGGTATGAAAACGATATCCCGGATCTTTGCTGAAGTACAGTTATCGTTGTTGCGTCTGATATCTTTTTACGATAAATGTCTCCCATCTGGCACGACACAGCCAGGAGTGATGATCGGTCTAAAATATCTTCTTTGTCAATAGCGGGATCATTGTAAAAACCTGAAATTATTCCGGGAAAATTCTGCCAGTCAGATCCGGCTGCATTGAGACCGAGTAAAATAATAAGGGGAAGAAGCCAACGGTTTCTCCCCTTATATTTTGTTGCTTTTTTGGGCAAACGCAATCCTATTTCATCAACGTCATTTTGCGTATGGATATTGTGCCGTCAATTGATAATCGGCAAAAATAGATTCCCGACGGATAGGTACCGGCATTCCAGCTGGTAATGATTTTTCCGGCCGGGTAATGGTTATTAATAAGTTCGTTTACCGTTTCGCCGTTTAAATTTATAATAGACAATCTCACATCGGCTGCCTGCGGAAGATCGAATTCAATCTTCGCGACTGGATTAAATGGGTTTGGATAGACAGGATACAGCTTAAACTGTTTTGGTAAAACCGGTAATTCATAGGTTTCATTAATTTTAAAACGATCGGGAAACATCCCGCCCAAAGTGCTGTCCACTCCTGTGATGTATTTTTTCCACATCTGTAGGAAACTGACCGGAGGATTGTCAAACCAGGCTGATAAATTGACCCGTTCACTGCCATTCCAATGTGTGGAATCGGGATAAGCAAAGTCTTCATAGAGTTCCCATGTCGAAACAGCCATCATGTCCATGATAAATTCCATATTTTCAGCATTTATATCAAAATCTGCTTCATAGGGTTTCATCGCGGTCATAAGGTCTGTCATATTTTCAAAGAAAGTATTGAGATTCAAAAATGACTCTTCAAACCAGTCGCCCAACTCATGAAATCTTTCTATTCCATAAGGTGTAACCGTCAGGAACTCGGGATTAGATTGTTCAAGAATCAGGATAATGTCCAGATCCGTTTCGGCGTTGGAAAAATCGAGCATCGTGGGATCCAAATCAAGAATTAGAATTGAACTTAATTCGTCATACAGAACGGTCAGTCCATCGGCAATCTTGGACATGGCTTCCATGGCCATCTCAATACTTTTCGTCATCATTATGACCTGTGAAGCGGTCAAATAGGTGATTGAAAATTCTGAATTGGGGCCAATCTCGTAGGAACCAAGATCGTCCATATTTTCTTTCATGAGGATTACGAAATTGCTTAATTCATCGCTTTCGATGTACTGATCAATGTGGTACCGGATTTCGTCGATTTTATACTGCAGGTCAAAACTACTCCAGTCAAAATAATAGGTGAGACTGTCAATATGTCCCTCGGATATGAAACGCATTGCATCCTCGATATTTCCGAAATATTCTTCATCGTTCAGCAGATCGTAAACCAGCGTCATCGCCATTCCGAAATGTTCATCGGGTGCCAGATAGTCCTTGATCAATGAATTCTGGTAATCGTGAATGCGCGTATCCAATTCCTCATAAGAATCATTAGTGTTGAGTATAAGATCGGAATTGATCATGAGTCGCATATCGTATGTAATCCCATGGGGAAAAGTATTGCTGAATGTAAAATCCGTTGGCTCGCCCATGCGGTAGTAATCCTGATAAATGCCCCAGAGCCCATCGGAATCGGCAAGGCTTTCAATAATTCCCCGTGGCCGAATGGTTTTATTTTCGGCTTCGGGACCGATCGGATATTCCTTGCCTGCCAATAATGTATCGAATTCAACGATCATTTCCTGTAGTGAATCAATTCCGGCCAGATCAAATTCAAATGGTGCAAAAGGCTGATTCCACAACAGAACCTGGACAGAGTCTAACAGGTTATAAAGTGAATCAAGTCCGGAACGGGTCACGGCAACCCCGGGATCAATATCACTGCTATTGACATTAACGGAATCTATTATCCGGGCAAAGCCGTTTCCCAGCGTTTCGGCCATGTTTTCACCAAGCAGATTGATTCGATCAAGACGATTAAAAAATTCCCGGGAAAAAATGAACAATGTATTTTCATATTTTGTTCCAGCCAACTGAACGGAATATTCAAAATCTGCCGTTCCTTCGGCAACCGCATTCCAATGCTCTCCGAACATTTCAGCCAGCGGATCGGTTTTTTTACCAAACCAGTCAATCGAAGATCCAATTTCATCAATATCGGATCCGATATTCTCTAACCAGTCGTTCACCGAATCACGATAGGCCGGGTATGTACCGGAATTAAAAAAATCAGTTAAATTCAACACAAAATCATTAGGGTTGTCAACAAAAAACAGGGGCAGAATATCTTCGTAGGATTGATAAAAAATATTTTCTGTATTCACACCGACATCATCAAACAGGTACTCCAAATCATTCACAAGCGTGTCCCCGTTAACATGAGTCCATGCCGCCTGTAAGATTGCCAGCCCCATATGGGCCTTCATCGTTGGTGTGTCATCACCAGCTAAAAGCGGGGAGACCTGGATAAGATATTCGGCTTCTTTTCCGGCGAGATAGACAATATACTCTGGCGTAATTTCTTTTTCTATCCTAAGATCCGGAGTCTGAGCCCCAAGCGGCAGTAACAGAGTTAGAAAAAGAAGTGTAATTAGTATTTTTCTTGTAGCTATTTTCATAAGATTCTCCTTTATGTTCCATAAAATCAATTTAACATTGGTGTAGACTGTAAAATGTATCACATCTCACATTAAACTATATAAGATAGATCTCTTTTTGAGGATGCGATAACCATTCACAACCATTTTCGGTTACAACGATCATCTCTTCAACAGTGGCAACACCATATCCGTCAATCGGTAAGCGTGGCTCAATAGTATAAACCTGACCGACCTCAATCGGGAGATAAGGAACATTACCGTAGCGATCCCAGCGGGGACCAAGCATGCCGGCGCCGTCATGGGGCGACCGACCAACCTGGTGTCCCAGCCCATGTGGATATTCCGGATATCCTTTTGAGACAATATAATCACGGGCGATTTTGTCTATTTCCCAACCCTTCATACCCGGACGGATTGCGTCTTTGGCCATTTGAACGGATTTGATAATAGTGGTAAACCCGCGTATTACTTCTGCTGGTGCTGCGGTTTCACCATCCCGTAGAAAATACCATGTCCGCTGAATGTCTGAACAATAGTCGTCTTTTTTAACACCGAAATCGATATTCAGGACATGGCCCTTTTGAATAATCCTTTCGGTGGGATCGGCATGAGCGCCAGCGGTGTCCGGACCGGTGAAGACCGCCGGGCAGGAGTTTTGCTCCCAGGCGGTTTCAACATCATAACTGCTGACTTTCTTTAAAATGAAATTCGCTATTTCTAATTCGGTTTGTCCCGGTTTCATATAATCTGAAACCTGCCTGTAAATATCTTCTGTTAATTGAATAGATGCTTTAATACGGGCAATTTCTGTTGCGGTTTTTCGGCCGCGCAGGGCGCTGATGATTTTTTCAGAGGATATAAACCGCTGTTTGAAACCAGTCCCGTCTGTAAAATCCAGTAATAACTCGTACATACCATGTGTGAGACCATCGGACATATAATCATTTTTGGAGGTATTTATCGCAATTATTTTTGGATTAAGTTCATTGAGAGTCCGGAGAAATTCTTCCTTGAAACTGCTCACATATTTGCGAATGTCGTCATACAGGCTGGTCAATCGGACGCGCTCGTAGTCAAGGCTGCCAACAATTGCAATAGTTTTTCCGCAACGGGTTATAATAAATGCGGATTGCCAGGTAATGTTTGTACCCAAAATCAGATTGAGGCAAGGATCATAACTGGCTTCGGATTCTCGGACAAAGGTCAGCCACATATCTATATTTAATTCGTTTAAAATACCAACAGCCTGTTTTACTTTTTCATATAGCATTTTCTCTCTCCTCTCAGATGTGAATCTATGAATCAGCTATAAATATAATTGAAAGATAAATGAAAAAAAATGTCGGAAGGAATTATCGGGCGATAAATCCTTCCGACGGTGGGGGCAATGTTCTATTTGGGAGGCTCCAAGGTAGGATAATCAAACGTATCAAAAATCGGCATTTATACTACAATGCTTGTGCCAATTGAATATCTGTTGTAATAACAGTTATTTAGAAAGATGTATATCTGAGAATGAAGACTTAAACACCACAAATTATGTGGTGAAGTCGCAACACTTGAGTAGTGAGATATTTTGGAAGGAGATTATTTTAAAACCTTTTTCAGAAATTGTCCGGTATAGGAATTTTCGGTGGCTGCTATGTTTTCCGGGGTCCCGGCCGCGATAATTGCTCCGCCCTGATCTCCGCCTTCTGGTCCAAGATCAATGACATAATCGGCTGTTTTGATGACATCCAAGTTGTGTTCTATTACGATGATTGTATTGCCCTGATCAACCAGGCGATTTAGAACCTCGAGCAATAATTTAATATCGTCAAAATGCAGACCCGTCGTCGGTTCGTCCAGAATATAGAGCGTTCGGCCGGTTCCGACTTTACTAAGTTCTGTGGCGAGCTTCACGCGCTGTGCTTCTCCGCCGGAAAGTGTAGTGGCCTGCTGGCCAAGTTTGACATAGCCCAGCCCAACATCATTTAATGTACCGAGCTTTTTCTGAAGTCGGGGAATTTTATCGAAAAAACCAACAGCTTCATTAACCGACATATCCAACACATCGGCGATACTTTTTCCCCGGTACTTTATTTCAAGAGTTTCCCGGTTATAGCGCTTCCCTTTGCATACCTCACAAGGTACGTACACATCCGGCAGGAAATGCATTTCGATTTTTTTGATACCATCACCGCTGCATGCTTCGCAGCGACCACCTTTGACATTAAAGGAAAATCGACCAGCCAGATATCCTCGGATCTTTGACTCTTTTAAGGAGCTGAATAAATCGCGGATAATTCCAAACGTGCCGGTATATGTCGCTGGATTGGAACGGGGAGTACGGCCAATTGGATTCTGATTTATATCAATGACCTTGTCAATATATTCAATTCCCCGAATGGATTCATATTTCAGAGGAACCTGTGTGGTTGCGTAAAAATGTCGATGCAGGATTGGATACAGGGTTTCATTGATTAAAGAGCTCTTTCCGGAGCCGGATACACCGGTAACACAGATAAATTTGCCCAGTGGAAAATAGGCCGTGACATTTTTTAAATTGTTACCTGTTGCCCCGCATAAACAAATCTGTTTTCCATTGCCATTGCGTCGGTTGGGAGAGTAATCGATCTTCTTTTTACCGGATAAATATTGGCCAGTCAGGGATTGTTCATTGTGTCGAATTTCGTCTGGTGTGCCCTTTGCGATCACATAGCCTCCGGTTTCACCGGCGCCAGGCCCAAGATCAAGAATATAATCACCATGCTCGATCGTTTCCTGGTCATGTTCAACGACCAATACTGTATTTCCGATGTCCCTGAGATGGGTAAGCGTTTTCAGAAGACGAGTATTGTCGCGTTGATGTAAACCGATGCTGGGT
>JAFGXZ010000008.1 GCA_016936335.1 Fidelibacterota bacterium | reverse complement strand
TTATACTGGAATGGCATCCGAACCTTGAGGATGACATATCGGGGTATAAACTTTACAAGGCTGAGGCAACTATTGATAATAAATATATATTAGCCGTGGATATCAATGCCTTTTCTTTGAGTGGCGCAGATACATTTTTCGTTGATGATTCGGTAAAATTCAACGTCAATTATTACTATTATCTGAAAGCCTACGATCAGGCTGGCAATAAAAGTAATCCGTCTGACACAATACAGTATTCGATAATCAATAAAGTTGAACCGCTGAATCCAAGCGGAACCCTGAATACCCAACCGGCAGTTTTTGGATGGTATGATTATTCCAGTGCTGCATCGGAATATATCATCTATCTCCAGACTTTCTCACCGCGAGATGATATTTGGATTTCTCGCTTCTCTAAGCCAAATTACGGAGATTTTTCACAGTCGATATCATTTAATTTCGATGGGTCATCGGAATCCGCTAATTTGATAACCGGGCAAACATATCGCTGGTGTATCAGATCGATTGCATTTGTCGATCCCTATACCAATATTGATATCAGCGGATCGATTTCAAACTGGGCCTATTTTACGATTCAATAAAAGGAGAACTCATGAGACGTTTCTATATAATCTTATTTATACTATCAGGTATCGGGATATGCTTTGCTCAGGAGTCTGTGCGTACTCAGACGTCCACCAATGGACGATTTTCCGATCGGCCATCGGCTTCACGGTATATTTTATCATCGTCCAGTGATGCTCTGTTGATGACGGTCAAAGTCTGGGGCGAAGTCCAGAAACCGGGACTTTATGATATTCCAATCGGTACTGACCTGGTCCAGCTGATCTCATCTGCCGGCGGACCCAAAGACACTGCCCAACTTTCAAAAATTAAAATTATCCATGGATCAAAACAGGATCGACAAAGTCCTGTATCTAAAGTTAATGTCAGAGAATTTTTAGATACGGGAGACCACACCCTCATTCCCGAAATAAAACCCAATGACACCATCATTGTTCCGATGAAGCCATCTCAGTACATTCGGATTTCACTCTCCTGGACACAACAGCTTATCGCCCTAGTATCGGCATGGGCTCTAATAGAATACTATCGAAACAGATAATTTTCATAATATGAATTATTTCAATAAAGGAGTAAAAGAAATATGATAGACTCGATTGATGTACAAATTCTGGATATCCTGCAAAAAGATGGAAGAATACAGCGGAACCGTATTGCTGAAAAAGTCGGACTTACCATCCCGGCGGTCAGTGAACGCATGCGTAAATTGGAGAAAAAAGGAATTATTGACGGTTACCACGCCAAAGTCAACCATTCTGCCATCGGAAAAGATGTTACCGCTTTTGTTTTTGTGATAACATCCCCTTCTAAAAATTATGATGAATTCATCCGGCATACCCGTGAAGAGAATGATGTTATTGAATGTCATTCCATTACCGGCGAAGGTTCACATCTGCTTAAAATCCAGACCGATAATACTTCCACACTTGAAAAACTGTTATCGGAAATTCAGTCATGGCCGGGTGTTTTACAGACCAGAACGTATATCGTATTATCCAGCTACAAGGAATTTTCCCCATTAAAACCATCAAACCAAATCGTTAAAAAATAAGAATCAATTCTACTATGTTAAACGATCTGCAATCAGAACTAAATATACTGGATCCCCGCCTGAACGAACTTCGGAGGTATCTTTGACGTTGACAACAAACAGCGTCAGTTAGATGAGCTTCAAAAAAAAACCGCCGCCAGTAACTTTTGGAATAACCGGGAAGATGCTCAGACAATCCTGCAGCAGATTAACCTGCTCGAAACAGTCCTGAACCAGTTCAAAAATGTTTATAAAACCTATTCGGATGTGAAGGAACTCGTTGAACTTCTGGACATTGAGAATGATGAATCAATGTTACCGGAAATCGAAACAATGATCCATGATTTGAATAATAAATTGGATAAAATCGAATTACAGGCCATGCTCAGTTCGGAAGATGACCCCAAAAACGCTATTATGACAATTCATCCCGGTGCCGGTGGAACCGAATCCCAGGATTGGGCGGAAATGCTGATGCGGATGTACCTGCGCTGGATGGAGCGTTCCGGAATGGAATCCAAAATCATAGACCTGATCAATGGTGATGAGGCAGGTATAAAGGATGTCTCCATTGAAGTAAAGGGCGTCTTTGCTTACGGCTATCTCAAGTCCGAAGCCGGGATTCACCGACTTGTTCGGATTTCACCTTTTGATGCCAATCACCGGCGACATACTTCCTTCGCTTCCGTCTTTGTTTATCCTGAAGTCGAGGAAGATATCGAAGTCGATATCAACCCGGACGATCTTCGGATTGACACCTATCGGGCCAGCGGCGCCGGCGGTCAGCATGTCAATAAAACCGATTCAGCAATTCGCATCACTCATATTCCAAGCGGGATTGTGGTCCAATGTCAGAATGAGCGTTCACAATTTAAAAATAAAGCCTCGGCGATGAAGATTTTACGAGCTCGATTGTATCAATTAAAAAAAGAAGAACAGGCTAAAGAGAAATCGGAGATCGAGAAAAATAAAAAGGATATTTCCTGGGGCAACCAGATCCGGTCTTATGTATTTCAACCGTATACAATGGTCAAAGATCATCGTACCAAACATGAAAACACCAACATTCAGGCTGTGATGGACGGGGACATTGATGAATTCTTACGTCAATACCTGCTCTGGAACATAAAATAGGAGTTAAAAACCGTTGAGTAACGAAGAACAGCATATTGGAAAATCACTCGCCGAAATACTGGCCATTCGAAAAGAAAAGGTGCAGAAAATCCGCGATTTGGGCATAGAACCTTTTGCCTACGAATTTTCAAAATCCCACTCCTGCAATGAAATAATTGACCATTATGAAGAGTTAAAAGAAACCGTCACCGTTCGTATTGCCGGCCGACTCATGACAATCCGCAGGATGGGAAAAGCCAGTTTTTGCCATATTCAGGATCAAAAAACCAAACTTCAGATTTATTTTCAGGAAAATAAAATCGGCAATGACAATTATGAACTTTTTAAGCTGTTGGATATCGGTGATATTATCGGAGCTGTTGGAACGGTCACAAAGACCCGCACCGGTGAGATCACCATCTTTGCCGATGAATTGCATTTGTTGTCAAAAAACGTCCGTCCTATTCCTGTTGTAAAAGAAAAAGACGGTGAAGTTTTTGATGCTTTTAACAACAAGGAACAGCGCTATCGTCAGCGGTACCTGGATCTGATCGTAAATCCCGAGGTCAAAGATATATTCATCATGCGTAGCAAGATCATTCAGTGGTGCCGTGATTTTCTGAATGAGCGGGGGTTTGTTGAAGTGGAAACCCCTACCCTGCAACCGATTTACGGTGGTGCATCCGCCCGTCCTTTCAAAACATTTTACAATGCATTAAACCAGGATTTTTTCCTCCGGATCGCCGATGAATTGTACCTGAAACGCCTGATTATCGGTGGTTTTGAAAAAGTGTACGAAATTGCCAAGAACTTTCGCAATGAGGGTATCGATCGTAATCACAATCCCGAATTCACCGCCCTGGAATATTACCAGCAGTATGTAGACTACAATTTTTTAATGGATGAAGTCGAAGCGATTTTTAAAATGATGGCTGAAAATATTGGAAAATCATCATTTGCGTTTGCTGAATTTACCATTGATTTCACACAGCCCTTTCAACGACGATCAATGTTCGATCTCCTGAAAGAATATGTTGGCACTGACATTTATGGAATGCCCGAAGAACAACTGCGTGAACTTTGCATTGAAAGGGGCTTTGAAGTCGATAAATCCGTGGGTTACGGAAAACTGATCGAATTGCTGTTTGACCATTATGTTGAAGGCAAACTGATTCAGCCAATCTTTGTGACTGATTACCCGAAAGCCATTTCACCTCTGGCTAAAACCAGCCGAGACGGTAAAGAGGACATTGTTGAACGATTTGAACTGTACATCGCCGGGCAGGAATTTGCCAATGCCTTCAGTGAATTAAATGATCCCTTCGATCAACGGGAGCGCCTGGAAAGTCAGAACCATCTGCGTGAGGCCGGTGATGAAGAAGCCCAGACCATGGATGAGGATTTTGTAATGGCTATGGAATACGGCATGCCACCGACTGGTGGTGTCGGCATCGGTATTGATCGGCTGGTAATGCTGTTTACTAATCAGCGATATATCAAAGATGTCATCTTGTTTCCCCAACTCCGATCCTAGAAATACACATAGATATGTCTTTACCGGTTTTCATTGCCAAACGCCATCTGTTTAACCGCCATAAAATCGGTTATATATCTTTTATCAGCATTATTTCTACTATCGGACTGGCTGTCGGGGTTGCAGCATTGATTATTACACTTTCCATTCTGAATGGCTTTGAAAATGTCATCAAAGAAAAACTGATTGGTTTTGATGCCCATATCAGGCTTAGACTGTTCAATGGTCAAACGTTTAAATCATCCGAAGAAATTGCGGATCAACTGTCCGCAATTCCGGAAATTCAGGATATAGTGCCCTATGTTCACAGCACAGTGATGATTCGCCATAAGGCGGAAACAGACGGTGTTATTCTGGAAGGTTTAGCAGAAGAAGATCTTAAAAAAACCCTTGATATCCAGCGATTTTTAAAAGAGGGTGATCTTTCGTTTCAGACCGAAAAGGAGAAAGACGGAATTATTATCGGCAGAAAATTATCCGAAAATCTGGGAACAAAACTGGGCGATCAGGTCTACTTGTTCGTCCTGCAATCAACATCAAAATCCTCCAGTCGTCCCAGAGTCGGAACGTTTACGATTACCGGTATTTACGAATCGGGAATTTCAGATTACGACGATATTTTCGTATATACCAGCCTATCAGCCGCACAAAAGATAATGAATCTTGGCACTCAATTTTCCGGATTTCAGATGATTCTTGATAATCCACATAACGCCGCAAAAGTTACCGAACAGATAAATTCTGAAATCGGCTACCCTTATCATGCCATGAGCTGGCAGGATTTGCATGCGAATCTCTTCGAATGGCTGCGCGTTCAGCGGTTCCCGATTATCATTGTTTTCGGACTCATTGCAGCTGTCGCCATTTTTAATATTGTCAGTTCACTCATGATGATTGTTATAGAAAAAACCAAAGATATTGGCGTACTTAAAAGCATGGGCATCAGCCGCAAACAAACCGGCCGAATATTTTTAATCGAAGGTACTATTATTGGAATTGGTGGAACGATTCTGGGTTATACAATCGCCATTTTACTAACTTTGGTGCAAAACAGGTTCAATATTATCGCACTGCCGGAAGATGTCTACTTTATGAGTCAACTGCCCATTGAGCCGAAAGTGTTGTATTTCCTGATTGTTGGTTTTTTTGCCGTTCTGTTTTCAATTCTGGCAACGATCTACCCATCACGGAAAGCCATGGGATTATCACCAACAGAGGCTATCCGATATGAATAGTCGTCTGCTGAACTGGATCTCCTATCGCTATTTCCGCTCCAAAAAGCAGACTGGTTTAATATCCTTCACCTCCTATGTTTCAATTTTCGGGATCGCGCTCGGAGCATTTGCATTACTAATTACATTGAGTATTCTGAATGGTTTTGAATCGGAAATTACAGCCCGAGTCATTGATCTGGAATCTCATCTGCGAATTTCCGGGCTTGAGATTGACAGCAAACTATTACCAGAATTGAATAATTTACTAAAGGGAGAAAATATTGATATCATTTATCCGTATATCCTGAAGAAATCAGTACTGTCCAACATCGGTTCCGATGCCATTGTCCGCTTAAAAGGAATCGATTCAACGGTTTTCATGACAAAAATATTACGAAAGTCCGCCATTATTCGCGGTAATAACACTTTTTCTGTTCCCACTGCAGATTTACCCGGTATCGTGCTGGGATATCGACTGGCAGACAAATTGGGTTTATTTCTGGGCGACACGATAAATGTCATCAATCCGCTTGATATAAAAAGTACCTACAGCATCCCTTTTGTGGGACGTTTCGTATTAAGCGGCGTATTTCGTCTGGATTTATTTGATTATGACGAAAACCTGGCATTTGTTGAAATTAGCGAGACCCAGAAAATCTTTAAAATGCCACTGCAATACTCAGGCATTGATATCCGTTTTGAAAATTATAAAAACATCCCCGAGATAAAAGAACGGCTAATGAAAAATCTCAAACGGGATACGGTTATTTCCAGCTGGGAAGATTTACACCGGGATCTGTTCGGTGCGATGAAACTTGAAAAATACGGTAGTTTTCTGGCGCTGAGTTTTATTATCCTGATTGCCATATTTAATTTGTCTAGTTCACTGGTAATGCTGGTTATGGAAAAAATTCGTGAAATCGGGATGCTCCAAACATTGGGAATGAATAACAGTCATATTAAAGGGATTTTTCTTCGGTT
>JAFGXZ010000087.1 GCA_016936335.1 Fidelibacterota bacterium | reverse complement strand
TCCTCGCGAATGGTTTCCATGAGGTCGTTTTCGTAAAGTCCGCTGAGCAGCACGAAGGTATTCCCGCCGCCAATGAAAATAGCATGGGCATGACGAACTGCCGCTTTCATGTCATCACTTTCATGAACTCCCGAAAGTTCGCACCCCATTTTGGCAAAGCGTTCCCGGGCAATTTTTGTATAAGCGTCATGACTGATACCACCCGGCCGGGCAAAAGGGATGAAGATGACGGTTTTACGATTTCCCAGAAATTCTTGGATATTTTCAGCGCAATGATCGAGATAAGCGCTGCCATGGAGAGTTGAATTACTGATGAGCAGGAGATTGCGGGGCATATTGCTGTCCTTTCAATAATGATGTTTCCATCTAAATTTAGCAGATTGAGCAGCCAATCCCAAAGCATTCACCATAATCAGGTGTCCAATAAGCAATTTATGCTTGGAAAATACTATACAGTATAGTAATATATCGCCATGAAAATACAATCCACATCATCCATCGACCTGATATTGCTTGGTTTAATCCGCAACAAACCAATGAGTCCTTATGAACTGAGTAAAATGCAGGGTATCTATGAACTGGTCAAAATCAGTGTGCCGGCGGTTTATAAAAATCTGCAAAGGTTGGAAAAAAGTGGAGATCTTGTTTATTCGATTGTGAAAAAGGGCAATATGCCCGAGAAGAAAATTTACTCCCTGTCTGATACCGGTGAAAAACGCTTTCGGGAATTACTACTGTCCTGTTCGGAACATCCTATTGATTTCCACTTCGACTTTAACGTCCCGTTACTGTTTATCAATTCGGTCAATAAGGGGGATGGAGACAGGATAATCGAGACCGTGCAAAAACAGATTATTGAGAAAGGGGAGTATCTGGCTGAGCTGGCTGAGAAATTTAAAGATCTGCCGTTTCCCGTTGGAGAAATGGCAGAACAGCAGCTGGAATTGTGTAAAACATTAGAAAAATGGATACATAAGCTTCAGCAAACATTTGACAATATTTATCGAAGTGGTTGACATAGCCTATCCAATAAAGACACAATGAATGTAAAGTTTTTTGTACTATTCATCACCATTTCGTGGCATCTTACCGTAGCCTGTACCATATTTTCGCTGCAGGATGGTGATCGGGTTTTCGTCGGAAAAAACTTTGACTGGCCGATTGACGATGGCTTGATCTGTCTGAATCCTTCCGGTATTCAAAAAAGCGGATTGCGGCAGGAAGGATCGGATGCCATCCGCTGGGTTTCGACGTACGGCAGTATCAGTTTTAATCAGTTCGGGCTGGAATTTCCCCTGGGCGGGATGAATGAGGCCGGCCTGGTGATTGAAGAGGCTTCCTATTCTTTATCACGATACCCGGATTGGAATTCAGTAGCCACATTGAACGAATTCCAATGGATCCAGTACTGTCTGGATACCAAAGCCACGGTGCCGGAACTTATTCGTTCGCTTTCTGAAATTGGTATTAAACCACTATTTATCCGCTTACATTATTTTGTTTGTGATCTGTTCGGTGCCTGCGTGATAATTGAATTTATTGACGGGGAGTTGAAAATTTATTCTGGTGAATCGTTACCAAAACCCGTGTTGACCAATAACAGCTATGAAAACTCGCTGGATTATCTCAGAAGACATGCCGGGTATGGTGGAAACCTGCCCATCCGGACCGGACCGGAATCACCGGTACGGTTTGTCAGGACGACAGTTCTGCTGGATAGTCTTGTGAATGAAAAAACGATTGATCGGAGCGATGTATTTTCCATTCTCGAATCTGTCAAGCAGAACGATACTCAGTGGCAAATTGTATATGATCCAGGTACGATGAGTGTTCACTACCGAACCCATAATATTTTGCAGCAGCAAATTTGTCTTTCTGATTGGAATTACAAAATCGAGCAGCCGATGATAAAAAAACTGGGAATGTCGGGACCATTTCGGGAATTCACTTCCGATTTTTCCATAGCGTATTTAAATGAGGTGTTTGGACAATACGTAAGCCTGGGTGAATTGTCCGTCACAGAGTCCGATGAATTTCAACTACACTTTAGTGATTATATTCTGAATTTGTACAAAAGTAAATGAGACAAATTGATGAAATTGGTTAACATTTTGCTGATTATTTTACTGATATCCTGTCACACTTTTGCTCAAAGATATGATGATGTTATGCAATCGATAGTCATCCCGGTCTTTATGTCAACGGCCGGTCTCTCCCTGATGGGTATCTGGACGATGGATCTGGTCAAGGGAGATAAAGTCGAAAAAAGGGACGGGTTACTGGGCTTTCGGGATAAGACTACCGGCCAGGTGCTACTGCCTCATCTCGTGGCGGAATATTCCACCGGCGTATGCCTGCTGACCGGTGCTTATGGATTGCATACGGATAAACCCTGGGGTAAGGATATAGCGATGCTGGGATTGGGTGCATTGGTCTATACGTCCACCAACTCTTTATCCTGGGTGTTGACGGAGAAAGAACGTTATGTCTATGGGATTCCCATGGTGATTACATTGATTGGCTCGGGAATATCACTGACCTTTTTATTGTAATAGCATTGCACGATTAACCAATTATTTTTTCCGTCTGTCTATCGGATGCGCCATTGGATAATCCAAGAGATAATGACCGCCGATGTCGCCAGGATGACGGCATCGATAAGCCATTTTGAATTCTACCAATTGGCATAAAATCGTTGTCTTGATCCACTGATTGTTATTTTTGATTGAACAACTTCGCAGCCGGGCAACCCAGTTCCAGTTGTTTGCAGTATTTACAGGTCAACGAACCGCGAACAAAACTGTTACCCGTGGAAGCCAGCAGGATCATCACGATTAGAGCGGTTAAAATCAGTATACTGAAATTCATAACCAGCAGGATAATGCCGATGATCAGCGGTATGATCACGACCAGCATATCCGGGATCATGTCTTTCCAAATCATCTCTTTGGCGCAGAACTCTGCGCTGTCGCCTCTTTTGAATAGTTTTGCGCTGAACCAGCCTTTGCCGAAGCCGCAGATTTTACCGAAGTAATAACAATTGACACAGTGCCTGCCAATTAACCGAAATTCCAGTGTGAGAATAAAGAGCAGATACAAAATACCCGCGATCCAATGCAGGCGGTAACAGATAAAAAAACCAATGCCATAGAGCAGGATAGACACAGCATTGGCCAGGAGTACGATCCATACCGGAAAATTCTCATAACTATTCATTTCCATCATAGGGCTTTCTCCATTTATTCGTTGAACTAATCCCAGACAAAACGCCAGCTGCCGTCCACCTGCCTCTTCCAGACGGTATGAAAGATACCGTGCTTTTCAATCATTGTATTGTTTGAATCGGGATAACTCAAGGTGTAATGACCATAGGTATATCCGATATCACCGGCTGCGGACACATCCACAAAATCCGGCTTCCAACTCAGTTTGACATCTTTGCTT